>JAAWCR010000023.1 GCA_022793355.1 Lawsonibacter sp.
CGACTACGACGCAAGGCTGGAGGCGCTGCTGCCTGTGGTGCGGGGGGAGCTGCCTGTACACATTCACGCCCACCGGGCGGACGACATTGCTACCGGGGTGCGCATTGCTAAAGAATTTAACCTGAAATGCGTCATGGTCCATGGCACCGAAGGCCACCTTATCCCGGAACTGCTGGCGGAAGAGGGGATTCCCGTCATCACTGGCCCCGCCCTGGGGGACCGATCCAAGCCGGAGCTGTCCAACATGACCCTGGAAAATCCCGCACGGCTCCGTCGGGCCGGGGTTGAAATCGCCATCTGCACCGACCACCCGGAGGTGCCCATACAATATCTGCCCCTGTGCGCCGCTTTGGCAGTGAAGGGAGGGCTGGACGAGGAGAGCGCTCTGGCCGCCATCACTATCAGCGCCGCCAAAATCGCTGGGCTGGGGGATTCTCTGGGCTCCCTTACCCCGGGCAAGGAGGCGGATGTGGTGGTCACCAACCGACATCCGCTGGAGCTTCTGAGCAGGGTAGTGGCCGTCCTCCTTGGAGGGCGAAGAATTTAGAAAAATTTAACAAAAACCAGTGGACTTTCCCGTTTCTTGTGGTATAATAGAGATAACCAGGGGGCCTCACCCCTGGCCTATACCAGCCCTCTGGGCGAAAGGAGCGACGGATATGAAATTCGTATTTACGGACAAAAAGGTGACCCTGCCGGACTCCATTCACAAATACGCGGAGAAAAAGGTGGGCAAGCTGGACCGTTTCTTTAAGGAGGACGCCACCGCCGCCATCACATTCAGCGTGGAGAAGGAGCGGAATAATAAGGTTGAGATTACTATCCGCTCCAGCGGCACTTTCTTCCGAGTGTCAGAAAGCACCTCCGATATGCACGCATCCATCGACGCCGCCGTAACCACCCTGGAACGGCAGATCAGGAAAAATAAAACCCGTCTGGAAAAGCGGCTGCGGCAGGGTGCCTTTGAGCGGGCTCTGGATGTTGCGGAGATGTCCACCTTCGCCCCGGACGAGCCGGAAGAGGGCGAGTACCGCATTATCCGCAGCAAGACCTTCCCTATTAAACCCATGACCAGAGACGAGGCCATTTTGCAAATGAACTTGCTGGGACACAACTTCTTTGCGTTCCGGAATGAAGAGGCCGGCGGCGGCTTTGCCGTGGTTTACCGCCGGAACGATGGCGGCTATGGTCTGATTGAGGACGAACAGTAAGCAGTAAAACGGGAGGGGGGTTATTCCCTCTCCCCATTTTTCTGTTGGAATAAGGATGTCTGGAGTAGAGAGGTACAGCTCTTCGCATTCCTATTGGGCCGGAATCAAGGGGCTAGGGCTTGTTTGAAACAGGTCAACATGCCCAAACGCCGGCTCTTTTTCACCATGCTTTGCCAATTTTCCGTGAACTACATCCAGTATTCCTGCGTCAAATTGGCTTCCTCTGGCGAAAAAATTTCTCGCCGTCGGGCACAGTTCCATTGTTCAAACAGCGCCTAATCGCTTCTTAGCTGACTTTAAAAAGGACCGGGAGCACAGATATACGTCAACCTGAAGGAATCCTGGTTGACGTTTTCTTGTTTGGCGTATATAATTGTAGTTAATAAGGAGGGGTTGCTATGAGCCGTGAAAAAGTGCTGTCGCTGCTGCGGCAGGGGGGATATGTGTCCGGCGAAGCTATGAGCCAGCGCCTGGGCATCAGCAGGGCCGGTGTCTGGAAGGCCATTGAGGGCCTGCGGCAGGAGGGCTATGTGATTGCCTCCGCGCCGAACCGGGGCTACCGGCTGGAGGAGGCGCCCGACCGGCTGCGGGAGGGGGAGCTGTCCGGGTCCCTGGCCGGGGCACTGGTGGGGTCTAAGCTGCTGTGCCTGGACTGCATCGACTCTACCAATACCGAATGCAAGCGTCAGGCGATGTCCGGGGCCCCCGAGGGCCTTGTGGTGACGGCGGAGGAGCAAACCGGCGGGCGGGGCCGGCGGGGGAGGGGATTTCAGTCCCCCCGGGGAAAGGGGATCTACCTGTCTGCCCTGTTCCGCCCAGCGCTGGAGCTAAGTCAGGTCTCTGATTTTACCGCCTGGGTGGCGGTGGCGGTGTGCGACGGCATCGAGGCCTGCTGCCACATTCGCCCACAGATTAAGTGGACCAACGATATTGTGTTTCAGGGGAAAAAGCTGGTGGGCATCCTCACGGAGCTTGGGATGGAGAGTGAAAGCGGCGCTTTGGATTATATGGTCGCCGGCATCGGGATCAACGTGAATCACGGGTCGAAGGACTTTGCGCCGGAGATACGGGATATGGCCTATTCGTTGGCGCAGATTCTGGGCCGCCCGGTGCGCCGGGCGGAACTGGCCGCACAGGTGATACTGGCGCTGGACCGGATGTATGCCGGCTATCCGGAGAACAAGGCCGAGTATTTGGAGAAGTACCGGGCCGGCTGCGTCACCACAGGTCGTCAGGTTCAGCTGATTACCCCTGCCTCACGGCGGGAGGCCTTTGCCAGGGAAATCGACGATCAGTTTAACCTGGTGGTGGAGTTGCCCGGCGGCGCCCGGGAGACCATCTGTGCCGGGGAAGTCTCCGTCCGTGGGATGTATGGTTATGTGTGAGGCTTTTCCTCAAAACCTGTAGTAAAAATAAAAAGAACCGCCATAGGGCGGTCCTTTTTATTCTGGAGCGAGTGACGAGGCTCGAACTCGCTACCTCCACCTTGGCAAGGTGGCGCTCTACCAGATGAGCTACACTCGCAGCGACAAGTGGTATTATACCAGAACTTGGCCCAAAGTCAACCCCTAATTTTAAAAAATTTCCGGGAGAAGGTTGGAAGAAATTTGGGGACTATTTTGTAAGCGTGTCCTTTGGAATTCTTGACAGCGAGGCATAATAATGCCATAATAAAACAGCGTAATAAAGGGATTTCCCTCAGGCGAGAGAGATTTCAAAAAATAAGGAGGTCTGCATTATGGGTGATAAAATCAGGCGGATCGGGGTATTGACCAGCGGCGGCGACGCTCCTGGTATGAACGCGGCGGTGCGCGCGGTGGTGCGCACGGCGGTGGGCCAGGGCATCGAGTGCGTCGGCATCCGGCGGGGCTGGAGCGGCTTGATTAACAGCGACTTCGTACCCCTGACCGGCACCAGCGTCAGCCGGATTATCAATCGGGGCGGCACCATGCTGTACACCGCCCGGAGCCTGGAGTTTATGGAAGAGGAGGGCCGGAAGAAGGCTCTGGCTACCTGCAAGCTGCTGGGGCTGGACGGCATCGTGGCCATCGGCGGCGACGGCACTTTTCGGGGGGCTCTGGCTATTTCCCGCCAGGCCGCCCAGGACAATATGAGCCTGAAGGTGGTGGGCATCCCCGCCACCATCGACAACGACATCGGCTGCTCCCACTATACCATTGGCTTCGACTCCGCCTGCAACACCGCCATTGAGTGTATCGACAAGCTGCGGGACACCATGCAGTCTCACGAGCGCTGCTCCCTGGTGGAGGTCATGGGCCGGCACGCCGGAAATCTGGCCCTGTATGTGGGTCTGGCCGTGGGTGCCACCTCGGTGCTCATCCCCGAGCGTCCGGTGGATTTTGAAAACGATGTGGTGGAGAACATTCGCCGGGCTAGGTTGGCGGGCACCACCCACTATATGATTGTGGTGGCTGAGGGCGCGGGCAGCGTCTATGAGTTCGCCGCCAAAATCAAGGACTCCCTGGGTATTGATCCCCGGGTCACCGTGCTGGGCCATATCCAGCGTGGCGGGTCTCCCTCCGCCCGGGACCGGGAGACGGCCAGCCGCATGGGCTTTACCGCCGTGCAGGCCCTGGTGTCCGACAGGGGCAACCGCATTGTGGTGTCTAAGGACGGCAGGATTATGGACTTGGATATGGAGGAGGCCCTGGCCGAGACCAAGGAATTCCAGATGGAGCGCTACAATATTCTGGAGGCGCTGACCAACAACGGAATCAGCAAAATCCACTAATGGTTACAAACTGGTATCAGGACCGCCCGCGCGCCGGGCGGTCCTGATATTTTCTTTTTGGGAGAAATCTGTGGGCCGCAATGGAAAAAAGGAGCCTTTTTCGACCATAAGGCGGAGAAAAAATTTCTCAAAAAAAGTTTTGAAAAAGATTTGACAAGTAGTAACAAATATGTTACAATTCGGTTACAGTTTTCAGGAGGACAACATTTTGAGGAGGTACACAATGGCAAACGAGAACCTGCCTCTTTCCTATAAGGGACACCCCCTGCGCCGGAAAGACAATTTGATTTATTACGGAACCATGGCTGAGAAATACATTATCATGCTCCAGGTTCTTTCTACGAAAAATCAGGGCGATTTGCCCGTTGCGGATAAAGTTTCCGTCCAATTGCAGCTCACGGATCCCGACCTGAAGAGCCGGGACCGGGTGGTGAAGAAGAGCGAAAAGGACAGCCTTTACGCCGCTATGGACGTAGCCGCCGTGTGGCTGGACCGGGCCCTGTCTGGAAAGTAAAACTGGGCCTGTAACTTCTTTGTAACTTTTACGTAAGAAATCCATCTGTCGTACAGAAAGAGGAGGACACTACCATGCACTTCAACCGCTTTGCGTCTCGCCTGACCGCCGCCATCCTGCTGGCCGGCGCGATGATTACCCCCAGCCTTGCCGCCGATGGCACCGTTACCACTCCTGAGGGATCCCCTCTGCGCCTGCGTTCGGAGGCCAGCATTGAGAGCACTGTTTTGAAAAAACTGGCAAACGGCTCTGTGGTGGAGGTTCTCTCCAGCCTGGACGGCGGCTGGTATCAGGTGACTTATGACGGCACCACCGGTTATGTGTCTGCCGAATACCTGACCGTAAACGATGACGAGGATGTCCCGGATGAGGAGGATAGCGAAGCTCCGGAAGCTCCCGCTCCCCAAGCCAAGTCTGGGACCGAGAGCGACGGCAAGAACTATGTGCGTGTGGTGGAAGGCCCCCTGAACATCCGCAGCGGCCCCGGCACCGACTATGAGAAAGCCGGCAAGCTGTACACCGGACGGGTGGTGGAGGTTCTGGACCTGGCCAACGGTTGGTATAAGCTGGAGAACGGATACATCAGCGCCGACTATGTCGTGGAGGCGTCCGCCTCTGAGGCCCAGTCCTCCGGGAAGGCCCAGGAGCTTGTAGACTATGCCCTCCAGTTCATTGGCACCCCCTATGTATACGGCGGCAGCTCCCCCCGGGGATTTGATTGCTCCGGTTTTACCAGCTATGTCTATAAGCAGTGCGGCGTCAAGATTAACCGCACCGCCTCGGCTCAGCTGAATAACGGCTATGCCGTCTCCCGCAGCGACCTCCAGCCCGGCGATTTGGTGATGTTTAAGTCTGGTGGCAGCAAGCCGGCCTCCCATGTAGGGATTTACATCGGGAATGGGCAGTTTGTCCACTCCTCTGCTCCCGGCGTCGGTGTTGTGATCGACAGCCTGAACAGCAATTTCTATTCCAGGACCTATGTAGGCGCCCGCCGCGTGGTCTCCTGAATGACATAACAGCAATCGGGGCGCTCCTGTGGGAGCGCCCTTTATCCTGTCCTATGCTGGCCTGTCAGCCAGAGCAGAGCTCCGGCCTGATAGGCAAGAAAGTCCCAAGGGTCGAACACTGCCCCCGGCTTCCAGAGGGGAGCGGCAACCTCCCACACAAAGCCGCAGGCCAGCAGCAGGGGGAAGGTCTGCCTCCAAGAGCGAATGGGGGGCAGCCTGCCCAGCCGAAAAAGCAGATCGCTCCAGGCCGCGATAGCCGCCCCGGCGAAGATATCATTGGCGTAACAGGAGAGAAACCAGCCCAGCGGTCCGCTTACGGTGTGCGTCAGGACCAGTCGGTTCAGGAGATAAAATCCCCCGGCCGCCAGGAGAACAGCCCGGTTAAAGCCCTTTGGACTCATAAGATGGACAGCAGAAAAATCCCGCCTACGATGCCTACGATAACAGCCAGCACTACCATCCCAAAAGACATGGGCTCTCTAGGCTTGGTGAGAACCAGGTCCTCAGGATTGACCCTCGGATAGCCGACCAGAATCTCTGGGTCATCCTCCTTGCCATTGTCCTGGAAGAAGAGAAAGCAGTTGGGGTAGATGGTGGCGTTCCAGGCGGAGGCAAGCTGCTCCTTGGTCAGCCCCCTGGCCAGCACCTGGGGGGCTGAGCTGAGCAACGCCTTCGCTTCTGCGCGGGTCAAAGGGGAGGACAGGGGGGAGCCTTGGGGGAAAATTCCGCTCTTGGATAGACGAATCAGGTCATCAATAGGGGGATAGGAATGGGGCTTGGGAGCCTGCAAAAGGATTGCGTAGCTGCCCCGGAGGCTGCGTCCGCAGGAGGGGCAATACTGGTCCAGTCCGCTGACGATCCCCTGGCAGCCAGGGCAGCGTTCCGGAGCGGCGGACCAGGCACCTTCCTCCCCCAGCAGCAGCCAGTCGGAGGATAGCTCCAGCAGCCGGCATATCTGGGCTACATAGGCCACATCTGGATTGGTTTGGCTGCTCTCCCACTTGCTCACCGCCTGGCGGGATACCCCCAGCTTTTCGCCCAGCTGCTCCTGGGACAGCCCCGCTTGCTTTCGGGCCAAGGCGATTCGTTCACCTAATGTCATGTTAAATCCTCCTTTTTTCTCCCTATAATATCAAAACAGAGGTGGTCTGGCAAGAAAAGAAAGCTGGAAATCCGTCAACCTGGAGTTGACAGGGGGGATTTTTAAAAATTCCCCCTCCGCCGCTTGACACCAATCCCGTGAAATGCTAATATATTATACTATCAGCGCTGAGAGCGGAAAAGTAGCGTCCAGCCCAAAGCTCAGAGAGGGCCCTTCACTGGCTGCGAGGGGGCCTGCGGCGGGAGATGTGAAGTGCGTCCGGGAGCGCGGCGGGCAATGCCGTCCGGTTTGGCCCCGATAGCGGCCAGTTGAGTGAAACATGAGAGTGGAACCGCGAGTGATCGCCTCTTATGCCCGTGCGGGCGTAGGAGGTTTTTTGTTTCCTCCCCCGGACAGAGGGAGGTGGCAGCGGTGGAGCCGCTGACGGAGGGGGAAAATGCGAACCTTTTCGTCTCGATCCGCTCGACTGTTCCCCCGCGAGGGGGGAGCCAAGGAGGTAATGCCCATTGTTTAAGACCCTGAACGAAACTCTAGAAGCCTACCAGCGCCGGGACCCTGCGGCCCGGTCCAAGCTGGAGATTCTTCTGCTCTACCAGGGAGTCCACGCAACCCTGTACCACCGGCTGGCCCACTGGCTGTACTGCCGCAACTGGAGGTTTTTGGCCCGGTGGATCTCTCAGTGGTCCCGGTTCTGGACGGGAATTGAGATTCACCCCGGGGCCAAGATTGGCCGCCGGTTTGTGATTGACCACGGCATGGGCATCGTGATTGGCGAGACCGCCGAGGTGGGGGACGATGTGCTCATTTACCACGGCGTTACCCTGGGGGGCACCGGAAAGGACCAGGGCAAGCGCCACCCCACCATCGGCAACAACGTGCTCATCTCCTGCGGGGCCAAGGTGCTGGGCCCCTTCAAGGTGGGGGACAACGCCCGCATTGCTGCCAACGCCGTGGTCCTCTCCGAGGTTCCGGAGGACGCTACCGCTGTGGGCATCCCCGCCCAGATCGTCCGCATTGCCGGCCGAGCTACCCACTACGCTGACGACGTGGACCAAACCAGCGTCAACAACCCTACCCTGGAGAAGCTGTCCGCTATCTCCGCCCGGCTGGAGCTGGTGGAGAAGCTGCTGGATGAGAAGTATTTGGAGGGGAAGCGCAAATGAAACTGCAAGAAATTGTCCGCGACCTCTACAGCGTGGACCAGCCCCAGGGCTGTACGGAGGAAGAAATCGCCGCTATGAAGGAGCGGTTTGGCGTAATTCCGGCGGTGGTGGAGGACTTCTGGCGCACCTTTGGACACACCAAGGAACTGAACTATGGTCAGGACAACTGGGTTTTTCCAGCGCATTACGCAAAATGGAAGTGGCTGGAGGAGTTTGACGCTCTGGTCCTCCTCGACGAGAACCAAAGTGTCGGTCAGGCGTGCATCCAGCGGGAGGACCTGTCCCTTCCTGACCCGCCGGTGTACCTCTGGATCAGGCCGGACGGCCCCCGGGAGCTGTCCTCCCCCACCGCCAGCGCCTTTCTGGAGGCAGCCTTGATTTATGAGGCCGTCTGGCAGCTGCCATACAGCCCGGAGGAGATTTTCGAGTTTTCCGAGGCAGACCTGGAGGTGGTGCATTCCAGGCTTACCCGCCACCCCACCGTCATGAAAAACTGGTTTGGCCCGGAAAACACCTTTTACAGTAACCGCCCGGACAATCTGGTGGTGGTGATGGACCTGGACGGCGGTGAATATCAGGCAATCTACGGCGCTTTTACCCAGGAGAGTTATGCCGCCCTGCTGGAGGTCATGGAGGGTCTTGGGGAGCCGATTTGACCCCCCGTCTGCGAAACACGAACAATAAAACACGTACAGATGATATCCACCCTATATAAACAAAGGAGAAAAACATGCTGTTTAATCAAATGCACCATGTAGCCATCATCGTCTCGGACTATCAGAAGGCCAGAGAGTTCTATGTGGAGAAGCTGGGCTTCCCTGTCCTGCGGGAGAACTTCCGGCCGGACAAGGGGGATTGGAAGCTGGACCTGAAATTCGGGGACGGCGAGCTGGAGATTTTCGCCATTCCCAGCGCACCGCCCCGGCCCAGCTACCCCGAAGCTCGGGGCCTACGCCACCTGGCCTTTCGGGTGGACGACATCCAGGTTGCCGTGCTCCAGCTGAAGGCTCAGGGCATCGAATGCGAGCCCATCCGCTGGGACACTTACACCGAGCGGCGCTTTACCTTCTTCCACGACCCGGACGGCCTGCCCCTGGAGCTGCACGAGTAATCAGCCTGTGGGACCCGCCGTTCTCAGCGGGCTACCCCGGTTAAACATCAAAATACCTGAAATATGACCCGTCCAGGGGGCGGGTCCCACAAAACGGAGGAGAAAAACCATGCAATTATACAATTCCGCCACCCACAAGAAGGAAGAATTCACCACCCACACCCCCGGCCACGTGGAGATGTACACCTGCGGGCCCACGGTGTATCACTTTGCCCACATCGGCAACCTACGGTCCTACATCATGGAGGATGTGCTGGAGAAGTTTCTGCGCTACGACGGCTACGACGTGAACCGGGTGATGAACATCACCGACGTGGGCCATCTCAGCTCTGACGCCGACACCGGCGAAGACAAGATGGTCAAGGGGGCCAAGCGGGAGCACAAGACGGTGATGGAGATTGCCCAATATTACACCGACGCCTTTTTTGACGACTGCCGCAAGCTGAACATCAAGACCCCCGACGTGGTTCAGCCCGCCACCGGCCTGATCGACGAGTTCATAAAGCTGGTGGAGGGTCTGCTAGACAAGGGTTATGCCTATCTGGCGGGGGGGAATGTGTACTTCGACACCTCCAGGCTGGAGCGGTACTATATTTTCAATGCCCACGACGAGGAGGATCTGGCGGTAGGCGTCCGGGAAGGCGTGGAGGAGGACGAGAACAAGCGGAACAAGAACGACTTCGTCCTCTGGTTCACCAAGAGCAAGTTTGAGGACCAGGCCTTGAAGTGGGACTCCCCCTGGGGGGTGGGCTACCCCGGCTGGCATATCGAGTGCTCCGGCATCTCCCTGAAATACAACGGCGAGTATCTGGACCTCCACTGCGGCGGCATCGACAACGCCTTCCCCCACCACACCAACGAGATTGCCCAGTCCGAAGCCTATATCGGCCATCCCTGGTGCCGGCAGTGGTTCCATGTCCACCATCTGAATACGAACAGCGGAAAAATGTCCAAATCCAAGGGAGAATTTTTGACCGTCTCCCTGCTGGAGGAGAAGGGCTACGACCCTCTTGTCTACCGCTTCTTCTGCCTTCAGAGCCACTACCGGAAGGGACTGGTTTTTTCCTGGGAAAACCTGGACAACGCTACAGTGGCGTTTCAGAAGCTTATCGCTAAAATCGCCGCCCTGGACCCCGCCGACGGCCCCGTGGATGAGGCAGCCGTGTCGGAGTACAGAGAAAAATTCCGCGCCCAGTTGGGCAACGACCTGAACACCGCCTCGGGCGTCACCGCGCTGTACGACGCCCTCAAGGCCAAAAACAACGGCGCCACCCGGCTGGCAGTTCTGGACAGCTTCGACCAGGTGCTGTCCCTGTCCCTGATGGACAAGGCGGCCAAGGTGCGGGAGGAACAGAAAAAGCAGAAGGCCAGCTCCCAAGGGGGCTACACCATCACCGGCGAGGGCGACCCCGCTGTGGACGCCCAGGTGCTGGCCCGGTACGAGGCCAAGAAAGCCAAAAACTTTGCGGAGGCTGACCGTATCCGGGATGAGCTCAAGGCCCAGGGCATTGAGGTTACCGACGTGCCTGGCGGAGCGAGCTGGAAGAGAATATAAAGCGGCAGACCCCCGCCTTGGCAGGCGGGGGTCTGCTATTTCCGGATCTGCTGGCACACAATTTCGAATACGCTCCCGCCGGCGATGGTGACGGTGAGCAGATGCCTACGGTCGTCTGCGGTGATGTCGGAGATATCCATTTCGTCGGTTTCGTTCAGGATGTCGAACAGTTTGTCCTTGAAATAATTTAGGTCCATAATATCCGCCTCCTTATGTATCGTGCGTATACGCACGAGGAAATTATAAACCACTACCGGTTAAAATGCAAGCGTAAGGTGGTGGTACAGATGATAAAATATGACCGCTTATGGGCCACTATGAAGAAAAAGCATATCAGCCAGTATAAGCTTTCCAAGGACTATGGCGTTGATAACGCCCAGCTGCACCGCCTGCGAAAGAATATGGTGATTAAAACAGTTACCATCGATAACCTCTGCCGCATTTTGGACTGCCGGGTGGAGGACATCATGGAATATATTCCGGACGACGAAGAGTAGGAGCATCCCTGAAGATTTGGGGAGGCTCCTTGTTTTCTTCCCGTTGCATTTTTTTCCGGCGGGCATTATAATAGAAACGCAAAAAAGCCTATTTACTAAAGCGTAGAGACAGGGTGGGTGCATATGGCGATTATTGGAATTGATTTAGGGACGACAAATAGCCTGGCCGCTGTATGGCGCAACGGGAAAAGCGAGCTTATCCCCAACAGTTTGGGGGAATATCTGACCCCCAGTGTGGTCAGCGTGGACCGTGACGGCTCCATCCTGGTGGGGGCGGCGGCCCGGGACCGGCTGATTTCCCATCCGGAGCGTACCGCCGCCGGCTTCAAGCGCAGCATGGGCACCAGCCGCCGGTATGAGCTGGGAGGCCGGTTTTTCACGGCGGAGGACCTGTCCTCCTTTGTCCTGCGCCGCCTGCGGGAGGACGCGGAGGCCTACTTGGGCGAGGTGGTGGACGAGGCGGTGGTGAGCGTTCCGGCCTACTTTGCCGAGGCGCAGCGCTCCGCCACCAAGCGGGCGGGAGCCCTGGCGGGACTGACCGTGGAGCGGCTGGTAAACGAGCCCTCCGCCGCTGCGGTGGCCGGCCACATCGGCGAGGGGGACGAGGACAAGGTGTGCCTGGTGTTCGACTTCGGCGGCGGCACTCTGGACGTCTCCCTGGTGGAGCGGTTTGACAACGTGGTCAGTGTTACCGCCGTCAGCGGGGACAACTATCTGGGGGGCCGGGACTTTGACGAGCTGATCGCCCGGGGCTTCTGCCAGGACTGCGGCCTCAGCTTTGACAATCTGTCCCGCCAGCGGCAGGAGACCCTGATCCGTCAGGCGGAGACCTGTAAAATGGCCCTCACTGCCCAGGAGCCGGTCATTATGGCGGTGTCAGACGACGAAATTTCCGCCTCCCTGGCCCTTACCCACGAGTGGGTCATCCGCAAGAGCGGCGCCCTGTTCCAGCGGATGCTGGCTCCGGTACGAAAGGTGTTCATGGACGCCGGGGTGGGCGCGGGCGAGCTGGACGAGCTGGTAATGGTGGGGGGCTCCAGCCACATGCCGGCGGTGCGCCGTTACATTGCCAAGGCCCTGGGGCGGGAGCCCGCCGCCGGGTCCAGCCCCGACACCGCCATCGCCGTGGGAGCGGGGATCTGCTCCGGCATGAAGGCCCGGGCCGGCGATTTGCGGGAGCTGGTGCTCACCGATGTGTGCCCCTTCACCTTGGGGGTCAACGTGATAAACGAGGCGGAGCCGGACAAGGCGCTGATGTCTCCCATCATTGAGCGCAACAGCGTTTTGCCCACTAGCAAGGAGGGCACCTACTACACCGCCCGGGACAATCAGCGGGCCCTGGATATCAAAGTGTTTCAGGGGGAACAGCGCTACTGTGACGACAATACCTATTTGGGCCACGTGGAAATTGCCGTGCCCCCCGCGCCCCGGGGACAGCAGTTTGTCCGGGTGCGCTTTACCTACGACATCAACGGTCTGCTGGAGGTGGACGTGGTGGCGAAGGACGGTCAAAGCGGCCGGCTGGTCCTTCAGGGCTCGGGCATGAGCGAAGCGGAGGTGGAGCAGCGGCTGAAGGAGCTGGAGCGGCTGAAAATGCACCCCAGGGACCAGGAGGGCCCCCGCACCCTGATCGCCCGGGGAGAGCGGCTGTATGCCATGACGGTGGGCCAGATGCGGGACCAGGTGGCCGCGATGCTGGACTGGTATCAGCTTCAGCTGTCTACCCAGGAGCATCTGCGCATCGCCAAGGCCAGCCGCCGGGCCGCCGCCTTCTTTGACCAGGCCGAGGCCTACATCGGGTTAGGCGACCTGCCGCCTATGGACCTGGACCCGCTGGCCCAGGACGATGAGGAGGAGGACCTATGAGCTGGCCCTGGAGCCAGCTTGGGCTGCCCGGTCCCTCCGGGCTGTCCGAGGTGCGCCACGCCTACGCCGAGAAGCTGAAAATCACCCACCCGGAGGAGGACCCGGAGGGCTTTCAGCGCCTCCACTCAGCTTACCAGCTGGCCAGCCGTATGGCCCGCCAACAGAAGCGCCAGGCGGGGGTGCAAACCCCTGAACCCCGGGAGGAGCGCCAGCCTCAGCCTCAGCCAGAGCCCGAACAGATTCAGGACCTTGCCTTTGACGAGCTGCCGGAGTGGGATGAAACCCTGCCCCATACCCAGCGGGGGGTGGAGGAGGGGCAGGACTTCGACTTTGATGAGCTGCTGGAACGGGACGAGACGCCACCCCATGCCCAGCGGGGGTTGGAGGAGGAGCAGGACTTCGACTTTGATGAGCTGCTGGAACGGGACGAGACGCCACCCCATGCCAGGCGAGGCCCGGAGAAGGAGCGGGACTGGGACTATGACCGCCTGTTTGCCGAGGGGGAGGCGGAGCGGGCGGAGGCCCGCCGCCGCCGGGGCGTGGAACGGCGCGGGAAGCGGTCACAGGAGATTCAGGAGCGGCTGCGGTTCCGCCAGGAGGAGGAGCGCTGGCAGGGCACCGAGGCCATTCTCCATACCATCGAGCTGCTGCACAGCGCCCAGGCGGAGGGGGAGCAGTGGCAGAAGTTTTTTGCCAGTCCCCTGTTCCAGCAGAACAAGGAGAGTATCGACCTGATTTTTGGGCTGGAGGACTTTGTAAGCACCAAGCGCCTGTCCCAGGAGGCCCGGCTGGCCCTGTTCCTGGCCTACGGCTTCGACAAAGGGGTGTCCCGGCCTGAGCTGCGGCCCCTGTTCCAAATGCTTCTCCCCGCCTGGAGAACAAAGAAGGCACGGAAAAGGGAGGAATGGATTCGAAACCTCCTGGCGATACCGGTTACCTTTGGACTGATTTACCTCGGTGCGGTGGTGTTGACGTCGCCGCTGTTTGTGGTCTTTGTAATCCTTGGAATGGTGATACTCCATGGGCTGAACAGAGGCTGGCTGAATCGCAAGCCGAAGAACCTGGGCGGAAAAAAACGGGGGAATCCCTATGCGATTATGTTCGCCGCAGGGGCCGCTTTGGCAGCGGCGTTTCTGTTGCCTGGCCTGGTGGAGTCGGTTCAGGATGTTATATCCGCGCGAGACCCCCGGGAGCGGGTGTGCCAGTATGTGGAAAAGGATTTCGGCGTGGAGGTGGGCTCCATGTATAACCGCAGCTCCTATTATGCCATTGACAGCTACGATAACGTATTCTATCTGAAAAGTGACCTGGAAAAGGTGTTTCTGGTCGGTCCCGACGGCGAACGGGACAGAAAAAACGGGAAGCCCGGCTACACCACCAATCTCCCCGAGATGATGATGCTTTGGGCTGTGAAGGATTTTGCCAAAGCCCACAGCATTACGGGGGTGGATTTACTGGACTATGGGTTGAAGCAGCAGGAGACCAACGGTTCCTTCCTTATCACCCTGCCCTTCTATGGGGCGGGGGATATCATCACGGATTTGGGGGAGCTGCTGGAGGAGCTGTCCCAGACGGAGTGGTATCAGGTCCGGATGCCGGAGGTTGAGCTGGTGCTGTGCGGCAAGGAGATGGCGGAGGGCCGCCTGATTCTCTCGCGCTGGAGCCCTGCGGAGGGGCCCTTTGACGAGGCGGAGGTCCGTGCCCTGTATGAGGAGGCCTTTGCCCACGCCTACAGCGCCCAGCTGTTGAAGGAGCTGGAGTTGGACAGGGACTTTCTCAAGGAGAGCGGGGAGCGTTACACCCTGACCAACGGCGGGATAGCCCAAATGAAGGGGAGAACCTGCTGCAAGCTCTGTGGACTGGACGAGAGCGGAGCCGTGGCAATGGAGTATTATGTGGATACGGAGCAGAGCAATATCTACTGCGTTCCGGGTGATTTTTGGGAGAGGGGGAACCGCGAGGAGCAGATTAGCTTCTACCGTGTGCTTCACCAGAAAGGGAGCATAGGGATTTACAACCTCTTTTATCCATGGCTGACAGCAGCTGGCTGAGACACGGAAGCCTCGCTACTTATCGGACAAATTTCAGCAAATTTCAATCAAATTCATGATTTTGTCACACATTTTTAGGATAATGGCGGTGAGGTGATTCTTGTGATGTTTAGTGAAAGGCTCCGCCAGCTGCGGCAGGAGAAGAAAATGACCCAGGTAGCCCTGGGGCAGGCGGTGGACATCTCCCCCCGGATGATCAGCTTCTATGAGAGCGGAAATCATTTTCCCCGGGATGAGATTATCCTGAAACGAGTTGCGGACTTGTTTGAGGTCAGCCTGGACTACCTGCTTGGTCACTCCGACCTGCGGGAGGAGGCTTCGCTGAAAAAGCTGTGTGCGGCTTACCGAACTCTACCGGAGGCGGAGCGCAGAACCGTTATGTCTTTTGTGGAATTTTTGGGAGAAAAGAGGCCCCGAGTCTGAGCATCTGCCGGGGCCTGAACAAGGAGTGGTGACGTGATGCTTTCATTCGACCCCGGCCAATACCGGTACTCGTCCCGGCGCAGCGTAGTGTACGCCCGCCGTGGAATGGCCTGTACTTCCGTCCCCTTGGGGGCGCAGATTGGTCTGGACGTGTTAAAAACCGGCGGAAACGCTGTGGACGCCGCAGTGGCCATGGCCGCTGCCATGCCCCTGTTGGAGCCAACCGGAAATGGTTTGGGCTCCGACTGCTTTGCCCTGGTGTGGATTGAGAGGGAGAAAACCCTCTACGGCCTGAACGCCAGCGGCGTGGCCCCCGCCGCCCTCAGCGCGGAGCTGGTCAGGGGGCTGGGCTTTGACAAAATGCCCACCGAGGGCTGGATCCCCACTATGGTGCCCGGTGCGCCCGGCGGCTGGGCTGAGCTGAACCGCCGCTTTGGAACCAGGCCGCTGACAGAGCTGTTCGCGCCCGCCGCCGCCTATGCCCGGGAGGGAGTGCCCGTGCCGGTCAACGTGGCCCGCCAATGGGCTGAGGATTCCCAGCGGCTGAGGGGGGCTATGGAGAACAATCCCGCTCCCTACGCCTGCTGGTGGAAAGCTTTTATGAAGGCGGACGGTTCCCCCTATGCGGCGGGAGAGCTGTTCCGCTGGGGGGAGTACGCCCAGACCCTGGAGGAGCTGGCCGTTACCGGCTGCGAGAGCTATTACCGGGGTGCGCTGATGGAGAAAATCGTGGCCTTCAGTCGGGCAACCGGGGGATACTTCACCGAAGAGGACTTTTGCGGTTACCGCCCGGAATGGGTGGAGCCCATCACCGCCAATTACCGGGGGTACACTGTCTGCGAGATTCCCCCAAATGGCCACGGGATTACTGTACTGATGGCGCTGAACATCCTGAACGGCCTGGCGCTGCCCCCGGAGCGGGAGAGTGCCGATACCTACCACAAAATTATGGAGGCCCTCAAGCTGGCCTTTGCCGACACGAAGACCTATGTGGCCGACCCCCAGTACATGAAAACAAAGGTAGCGGACATGCTGTCCGAGACATACGCCGCCCGCCGTCGGGCGCTGATAACCGGCCGGGCGCTGCTGCCCGAGGCGGGTGACCCCTCCTGCGGCGGCACCATCTACCTGTGTACCGCCGATGCGGGGGGCAATATGGTGTCCTACATCCAGAGCAATTACACCACCTTTGGGGCGGGGGTGGCAATTCCTGGAACGGGTATTTCCCTCCAGAACCGGGGGGCCAACTTCTCCCTGGACCCGGATAGCGACAACTGTCTGGCGGGCGGGAAGAAATCCTATCACACCATCATTCCCGGGTTTTTGATGCGGGACGGAGAGGCCGTGGGTCCCTTCGGGGTGATGGGAGCCTTCATGCAGCCCCAGGGACAGGTTCAGGTGCTGGTGAACACCATCGACTACCACATGAACCCCCAGGAGGCCCTGGACGCCCCCCGGTGCCAGTGGATTGGCGGAAAGCACATCCAACTGGAGCGGGAGGTCC
The DNA here is from genome assembly GCA_022793355.1 of Lawsonibacter sp. Taxonomy (GTDB): domain Bacteria; phylum Bacillota; class Clostridia; order Oscillospirales; family Oscillospiraceae; genus Lawsonibacter. The sequence continues at coordinate 16,757 of JAAWCR010000023.1, forward strand.
CGCCGGAGGTTGCGGAGGCGCTGTCCGCCATGGGCCACGAGGTGGAGGTCATCGACGACCGAATCGACATGGGTCGGGGGCAGATCATCTGGCGCACCGAAAACGGCCTGCTGGTCGGCGGCACCGAGCCCCGGTGCGACGGGACTGTAGCGGCTTGGTAAAAATCTGAAAAAAGGGTTGCAACTCTGAAAAAACTTATGTGGAACCTACTATTCTCCCGATGTTCGTGAGGGTGAGAAATTTAAAGATGCTTTATCCGCTTCCTACAATCTGGTGCCTGGCACCTACTACCTGGAGCTGAGCAACACCAACTAAAACAGCCTGCATCAAAGCCCCGTCTGCTGGATGGGGGCTTTGATGTCTTGTTTTTTCCCCGGAACAGCGGTATAATAAAAAAAACCAAAGAAAAGGGGAACATCTATGGAAAAGCGCTACATCGCCGCCCTGGACCAGGGGACTACCAGCAGCCGCTGCATCCTCTTTGACCGGGAGCAGAACATCGTCGCCATGGCCCAGAAGGAGTTTACCCAGTTTTACCCAAAACCCGGCTGGGTGGAGCACGATCCCATGGAGATCTGGTCCAGCCAGTACGGTGTTTTGATGGAGGTGCTGGCCCAGAGCGGGGTGGACGTCCGGGAACTGGCGGGCATCGGCATCACCAACCAGCGGGAGACGGCCATCGTCTGGGACAAGGACACGGGCCGTCCGGTGTACAACGCCATTGTGTGGCAGTGCCGCCGCACCGCCGGGCTGTGCGAGGAGCTGAAAGCTGACCCGGATTTTGCGGACTATGTGAAGGACAATACCGGCCTGCTCATCGACGCCTACTTCTCTGCCACCAAAATCAAGTGGATTCTGGACAACGTCCCCGAGACCCGGGAACAGGCCGGGGAGGGGAGGCTCCTCTTCGGCACGGTGGACAGCTGGCTGATCTGGAAGCTTACCGGCGGAAAGGTCCACGTCACCGACTGCACCAACGCCAGCCGTACCATGCTGTACAATATCCGGGAACTGAGGTGGGATGAGACAGTTTGTGATAAGCTGGGCATTCCCATGTCTATGCTACCTGAGGTGCGCTCCTCCAGCGAGGTCTACGGGACCGTGAATATCCAGGGGGTAGAGGTGCCCATTGCCGGGATTGCCGGGGACCAGCAGGCCGCCCTCTTTGGCCAGACCTGTTTTGAGCCAGGAGAGGCGAAAAACACCTATGGAACCGGCTGTTTTCTGTTGATGAATACGGGGGAGACCCCCTTTGTAAGTAAAAACGGCCTGCTCACCACCATTGCCATTGGCCGAAACGGCAAGGTGCAGTATGCCCTGGAGGGGAGCATATTTGTGGGCGGGGCGGTCATTCAGTGGTTGAGAGACGAGCTGGGAATTATTTCCGATTCCTCCGACACCGAGTATTTTGCCAACAAGGTGGAGGACACCGCCGGCGTCTATGTGGTGCCCGCCTTTACCGGGCTGGGTGCCCCCTACTGGGACATGAACGCCCGAGGGGCCATCCTGGGCCTGACCCGAGGGGCGGGGCGGAACCACATCATCCGGGCGGCGCTGGAATCCATCGCGTATCAGACTGCCGACGTCCTCCGGGCCATGGAGGAGGACACTGGCATCCCCCTGCGGGAGCTGCGGGTGGACGGCGGGGCCTCAGCTAACAGTTTGCTGATGCAGTTTCAGGCGGACATCGTGGACCGGCCCCTCCGGCGGCCCAAAATTCGGGAGACCACCGCCCTGGGGGCTGCCTGCCTGGCCGGTCTGGCCACGGGGGTGTGGAAAAATCTGGAGGACATTCGGGGTAGCTGGACCCTGGACCGGCTCTACCAGCCCGGAATGAAGGCGGAAAAGCGGGACAAACTGTTGTCCGGCTGGCACGAGGCCGTGGGCCGGGTGCGCGGCGGATAGAGGCTGCGGCCTTTCGTGAAGCAGCTGGCGGCTCACCTATACCTTCCGCAGCAGTCGTATTCTGCAGTGTGAAGCAGATGTGGAAGTTTACAGTTGTCATGTGACATTCCAAGAAATTAGGTAAATGTCAAGAAGAATTTAGACAAGTAAAGGTTTTGACTTTACAGCAAGAGGAAAAATAATGTTAGGGTGGGGCCCCGTGCGGCAAGCCGCAGACGGGGCCCCGCCCTCTTTATCAGCCATCAGTTGATTTTCTACACGTAAAACAATGAGTAGGGGCGATGATCGATGATTTAAGAGACGGCGAATATGCAATAAGTAGTACAGTCTCAGACAGGGAGCGCCGCCAGCGGGCGGGACGGAGGGATAAAGAGGTGTCCTCCCTGCGGGGGACGGTACACCGGACATGTTTAAACAGCATCAAGACCAAAAAAGTTTTCCTGGGTTGCGAAAAGCCCAGGAAAATTTTTTTGCAAGTGGCCCGTTGGGCCAGTCTTGACCCTGTATAAACGTCCGGTGTGCTGTGTTGACACACAGCCCGCTGGGCTGTGCCAGCTTGTCGAAAAAGTCTGCCTACCGGCAGACTTTTTCATGTAAAGATGATAAAATAGGGAGTAAGGGGTGAGGAATATGTTGGAGCGAGGGAAAAATGAGCGAGGGGTTATAGAAATGGTGGATAC
>JAAWCR010000024.1 GCA_022793355.1 Lawsonibacter sp.
AAAAGGCTGCTGCACAATTACAACTGGTGGGAATTGATATAAGCCGTGAGATCATTTCCCAAATGGAATTGGGTAATTACAGCATAAGAGTCAGCGTATTGCGGGCATTAAAGGATATCTATCAGGTCGATTCTTTTGACGAATTCTTTAGAGGCTTATAAGTAAAAACGTTCCGTACTTTACGCATCATAAAATACGGAACGTTTCTATTTTACTCAAATTCTCCAGAGATACTCCCGCTTTGAAGGATATGTCCTTCCGCCGCCCGGAGAAAGGTCTTTTTTCGGGCGCGGCTGTGCAGGTCCAGGGCGCGGTCCAGGGCGTAGACGGTAAAGCGGTAGGTGTGGGTCCTCCCCTTGGGCGGCTTGGGCCCGGCGTAGCGGTGAAGGCCGTATGCCACCCCCTGCGCCCCGCCGCCGGGCACCGTCCCCCCCGCTGGGATGGCCCCCGGGATACGGTCCGCCGCCGGGAGGTTCCAGATTACCCAGTGGGTAAAGCCCTTTATGGGGTGGCTCATGTCCTCCAGGGTGACCGCCAGGGTTTTGGCTTCGGGGGACAGATTTTCCAAAATCAGATCCGGGGAGAGGTCCCGCCCCCGACCGGTGTGGTCGATGTGGAATTTACCGTTTTCCATGCCGGGGCAGCGTACGATTAAGTTTTCATTGCGCATCGTTTTCTCTCTCCCGTTTTTCGGTCATACGGATTGCGTTAAGGGACAGCTCCCCGGCCAATTTAAAAAGTGAATCCGCCATAACTTTTTCAGCGGAAAGGCCGCCTGCCTGTTTGCCTATTTCAGCGTAAAAGGTAAACACATAATCGGGTACTTTTAGCGTAACTTTTTTCATCTCCATGCAACCTCTTTCTATCGGATGATAAAAAGAAGTATACTACACATTTCTGGTGGGGTCAACTGACCTCATAAAGTTTCCTCCCTATTGTTATCCTAACAGTAAGGCGAGGAGGGACCATCATGGTAGAATCTGCGATTGTCGGCCGCGTTCTGGCGGAATATCGGGAGCGGAAGGGGCTGACGCAAGATGTTTTGAGCGGTTTAGCCGGATTGGACCGCACACACTATAGTAAACTGGAGCGTGGCCTGCGCAGTCCAACCCTGGATACGCTGTTTAAAATTGGGCAGGCGCTTGATATTCCGCCCCATGTAATCGTCAAAGCGATAGAAGATGCGCACCCTCAAAAATAGAGACACTCCGTATTTTACTGATTGTAGAATACGGAGTGTATTTTTACCCCTTTTTCTTAGAGGCCTCCCGCATCCGTGCGCCGTGGTCCAGCAGACGCTTGCGCAGGCGCAGGTTCTCCGGGGTACACTCCAGCAGCTCGTCGTCGGCCAAAAACTCCAGGCACTGCTCCAGGGAGAGGGTGCGGGGGGTAGTCAGCCGCAAGGCCTCGTCGGAGCCGGAGGCCCGCATATTGGTCAGCTGCTTTTTCTTGCACACGTTGACCAAGATGTCCTCCGCCTTGGGGCACTCGCCCACGATCATGCCGCCGTAGACGGGGGTGCCGGGGCCGATGAACAGCGCGCCCCGCTCCTGGGCGTTGAACAGGCCGTAGGTGACCGCCTCCCCTGTCTCAAAGGCCACCAGGGAGCCGGTGGACCGGCGGCTGATCTCCCCCTTCAAGGGGGCGTAGGAGTCAAAGACGGAGGCCATAATGCCCTCGCCCTTGGTGTCGGTAAGGAACTCGCTGCGGTAGCCGAACAGGCCCCGGGCGGGCACCAGGAACTCGATCTTCATCCGGTCGCCCACCGGGTTCATCTCCAGCAGATCGCCCTTCCGGGAGCCAATCTTCTCCATCACCGCGCCCACGCAGTCAGCAGGCACGTCCACCACCAGCCGCTCAATGGGCTCGCACTTCACCCCGTCGATCTCCTGGTAGAGCACCCGGGGCGGGGAGACCTGAAGCTCGTAGCCCTCCCGGCGCATGGTTTCAATCAGGATGGACAGGGACATCTCCCCTCGTCCGGCCACGTTAAAGGAGTCAGTGGCCCCCTCCACCTCGGACACCTTCAAAGACACGTCCTTCAGTGTCTCCCGGAACAGCCGGTCCCGGAGCTGGCGGCTGGTGACAAATTTGCCCTCTCGTCCGGCGAAGGGGGAGTCGTTCACGGAGAAGGTCATCTCAATGGTGGGGGCGGAGATCTGAACGAACTGAATGGGCTCCACCTGTTCGGGGGCGCAGACAGTGTCGCCGATGGTAACATCGCCGATGCCGCTTAAGGCCACGATGCTGCCGGCGGCGGCTTCCTGCACCGGGACCTTGGCCAGGCCGTCGAACTCATACAGGGCGGTGGCTTTGGCCTTCATGGGGGCGGCGTCCGGGTCGTGGTAGTTGCACACGGCAATCTCCTGGTTCTGCCGGATCACGCCCCGCTCGATGCGGCCGATGGCGATACGCCCCACAAACTCGTTGTAGTCAATGGAGGACACCAGCATCTGGAAGGGGGCGTCCACGTCCACCTCGGGAGCGGGGATATAGTCCAGAATGGTGTCAAAGAGGGGCTTCAAGTCGCTGCCCGCCACATCGGGCTGGACGGAGGCGGTGCCCTGCCGGCCAGAGCAGAAGAGCATGGGGGAGTCCAGCTGCTCGTCGGTAGCGTCCAGGTCCAGCAGCAGCTCCAGGCACTCGTCAATGACTTCATAGACCCGCTGGTCGGGGCGGTCAATCTTGTTCACCACCACGATTACCCGGTGGCCCAGCTCCAGGGCCTTGGAGAGGACCCCGCGGGTCGGGGGCCGGGGACCCTCGGCGGCGGCCGCACGCCGGCTGCCGCCGTGGAGCGATTTGAGGCGGCGCTCCACCGCGCCGCCG
>JAAWCR010000194.1 GCA_022793355.1 Lawsonibacter sp.
GAACCTCAAAAAGCTGGCAAGGTGGAAAACCAGAAAACGCTTTGCTCCCTCCTCCTCTGCCACTTCCTACATTTTATCCCTCATTAACTTTGTGGCCTGTCTGGTAATGAAGACAGACAGGCCTCTTTTCGACAGGCTGACCCGCAGAGTTTCACTCTGCGGGTGTTTTTCTGCGTTGTTACCGGTCACTGATGAGCCACCCCTCTCCCTGAAAAATCAGGTCGTCCAGGTCAGAACCGCTGGAGGCAGGGGGATTGTTGGGGTGGGGCGGCAGGGTGTTTATATCGTTCATGGTGCTCCTCCAACACGCAAATTGTGATATACATATCAGTATATGCAGGAAGCCGGCTGATATGTGTGTTTTTTGGGAGGAGTGAAATGGTATGAACGCCGCGGCCAGGCGTTCCATAAGCGCCCGAAGGCGGGCTCATTTGACCCGCAGCCGTTTGGCAAGTTCTCCGTCCGGGGTCACCTGGGCTGTCTCATAGGTGGTATAAATGACCATGCCCGGCCGGGCGCCTCCAGGTTTCTTTACATAGCGCACAGGGGTATAGTCAACCGGGACCTTGCTGCTGTCCCGGGCCTGAGAGAACCAGGCGGCCAGAACGGCGGCTTCGTTCAGGCTTTGGAGGTCGGGCTGGTCGCCCTCCGTCCACAGGATGACGTGGGAGCCGTGAATCTTCTGAGTGTGAAACCAGATATCCCCCTTGCCCGCCAGCTTGCAGGTGAGTAGGTCGTTCTGGCTGTTGTTTTTGCCCACCGAAATGCGAAGGCCGGAGGTTGACCGGAACTCCATGGGCTTCGAGACCGTCCGTTTTCCCCGGTCCCGGGCCTTGGCGGGACGGCGGAGGTAGCCGGTATCCGTCAGTTCCTGGCGAATTTCAGCCAGGTCCCGCTCCCCCTCGGCCAGGGAGATGGTCTCCAGCACGCTGTTGAGGTAGTCCAGCTCCCGCCGGCCCTTCTCCAACTGGATGGTGAGCATCTCCTCCGCCTTTTTGGCTCGGTTGTAGTCCTTATAATATTTGGCGGCGTTCTGCTGGGGCGTGAGAAGGGGGTCCAGCCGAATTTCAATCTCCCTCCCCTCGGGGTCGTAGAAGTCCTGCACCCTCAGACGGGCCATGCCCTTCTCCATCTGATAAAAGTTGCTGGTGAGGATGTCACCCAGCCGGCGCAGACGGTCTCGGTCCCTGGTGGCGGCCAGCTCCTTCTCCTGGTTGGCGATTTTCCGGGCGGTGCGGTCCCGGGCGCTGGTGACCGATTTAATCAGGTCCTGCCCCTTCTGCTTTACCCGGTCCTGCCGCTCCCGCTGTTCAAAAAAGGTGTCCAGCATGGGGGAGAACGCGGGCCAGCGGTCAACCTGGGCGGCTGCCTCATACTGGCCCGCGTTCAGGAAGGTGAAGTCCCGGGGCCGGCCCTCCATGGATATCAGGACGGGGGCGTATTGTCCCGCTGTGACCGTCTCCCGCAGTTTCTCCAGCTGGTCCAGCAGCCTGCCCCGTCCCTCCGGGCCCAAGACATTGAGCCGTACGTCGGTGGAGCCGCCCGCCCGGTGGGCCAGCTCCCGGCAGACGAGGGGGGACAGCCCCCCGAAGGTGTCCAGCAGCCAGCGGTCGGCCTGGGCCTCCGCCGGGGCGGCGGCCAGCAGCTCCTCCAGAGCCGCGCGGTCCAGAATCAGGGGATTGGCCTTGTTCACCCCTGGAGGCAGGCGGTAAAACATCCCCGGCTGGAGGACGCGGGGGGCGGAGGTGAGGTCGGCGCCCACATGACGAATGCAGTCCAGAATGCGGCCCTCCCCGTCCAGGAGAATCAGGTTGGTCTTGTGGCTGATGGCCTCCAGAACCAATTTGCGCTCCACCCGGTCCCCCAGCTCGTTCAGCGCCTCGAAGCGGAGAAGGGCCACCCGTTCCAGGGGGGCCTGTTCCAATGCCAGCAGCCGGGCCCCCGACAGGTGCTTGCGCAGCAGCATGCAGAACATGGGGGGCCGCTCCGGGTTTTCCAGGGGCAGGGTGGTGAGGTGGAGCCGGGGACGGGCCGGGTTGGCGGACAGCAGCAGCCGCACGTTGCCCGCGTTCTGGGTCCGCAAGGCCAGAATCACCTCGTCCCGGCCGGGCTGGTAGATCTTGTCCGCCCGGGCCCCGGCCAGAGCTGTATTCAGTTCGTGAATGACGCCGGACAGGCACAGCGCGTCTAAAGGCATAGTTTATTCCTCCATCATTGCGGAAAACAATTCATTCAGCCGCTCCGTTTTCCCCTGGAGGTACAGCCAGCCAAAGAGGGCTTCCAGGCCGGTGGCGGTCTGGTATTGGGCCCGGCTGGCCGCCTTGGGGATGGAGTGGGGGGCGGTGTTGCGCCCCCGACGGAATACGTCGCTCTCCGCCTCTGAGAGGAGGGGCTGAACGCGCTCGAACCGCTCCGCCTGGGCGGGGGCGGCCACGTATTTCACAGTGGCCCGGTGCAGGTCCCTGGCCTTGGCCTTACCGTGGAGTATCAGCCAGGAGCGGACCATCACCTCATAAACCCCGTCCCCCAGGTGGGCCAGCCCCAGGGTGGACAGGGACAGCAGGGCGTCCCGGTCTATCGCTAAATGGAAGTAGTCGGTCATAACGGAGAGCTCCCTTCGGAAATTGGAATGATTCTACCACATTTTTTGGGGGATAGCAAGTAGGGGCCGCCGTCCCCTACTTGCATTTTTCCCCAAAACATGGTACGCTGAGACGGAAAAAGGGGAGGAGGGGAGCGGTATGCGGATATTAGCCACCTTTGCCTTCTCCTTTGCCGCCGCCGTCTTTCTCACCATCTACGGCGGGCTGGACGCCTTTCTGCTCCCCCTGGGCGGGGCGCTGGTTTTGGCGGCGGTTATTGTGAGGCTTGCCGTCAGGGGGCGGAGCCGGGGAAGGACCCGGGCCCTGTTGATGTTGACCGGTCTGGCGGCGGGGTTTCTGTGGACGGCCCTCTATCTGGCGGCCTTTTTCCAGCCCGCCAGGGAGCTGGACGGCCGCACCGTCCGCATGGCCGCCACTGTGGCCGACTGGCCGCAGACGGGGACCTACGGCGGGTATGTGGTGGTGGTCCGGGCGGACACGGAGCGCCGGGTGAAGGTCTCTGCCATCCTCTATATAGATGAACAGGGGGCGGACCTGCGCCCCGGAGACCGGATTGAAACCATCGTCCACTGCACCCTGGGGGACCGGACCTTTTCCGGGGAAAGGATCAGCTACTACACCGCCAAGGGAATCTTTCTCCGGGGCCAGGCCTACGGCCGGCTGGAGCGGGAGCGGCCGGAGCGGGTGCCGCCCCAATATTGGGCGGCGTGGGCCTCCAGGGCGCTGAAGGAGGGCATCGACGCCGCTTTTCCGGAGGATGTATCCGGCTTTGTCCGGGCGCTGGTAACGGGCAACCGGGACAATCTCACTGACGAATTTACGACCTCCCTGGAGCGGGCGGGGCTGAGCCATACAGTGGCGGTATCCGGCATGCACCTGGCCTTCCTGGCCAGCCTGCTCACCGCCCTGCTGGGCCGGGGAAAGCGGACCACCGCTGTTTTTACCATCCTGTGGGTGGGGCTGTTCTGCGGCATCGCGGGCAACACCCCCTCGGTGCTCCGGGCGGCGGTGATGATTTTGATGCTTCAGCTTGCGCCCCTGCTGGACCGGGAGCGGGACGGTCCCACCGCACTGGCTCTGGCGCTGCTGCTTCTGCTGGGGGCCAACCCCTTTTCCGCCGCACACATCGGCTTACAGCTGTCCTTTGCGGCGGTGGCGGGCATCCTGCTGGTGTCTGACCGGATTCAGGACTGGCTGCTGGTGCGGTTCCACATGGAGAAGCGGCCGAAAAACCTGGGGGAGCGGCTGGCCCGGACGGCGCCCTGTTTTGTAATCTCCACGGTTTCCGCCACCCTGGGCGCCTCGGTGCTGACGGTCCCTCTGGTGGCGCTGCACTTTCGCATCGTCTCCCTGATTGCGCCCCTATCCAATTTGCTCACACTCTGGGCCATCGGGTTTTTATTCCTGGGCGGGCTGGGAGCGGGGACGTTGGCTGTTGCGCTCCCCGGTCCGGCAGCTGTGCTGGCCGTTCCCTTTACCTGGCTGGCCCGGTATCTGCAATGGGTGGTGGAGCTGGTATCCAGGCCGGCCCTGGCCGCGTTGTCCATGCAGTCGGTCTGCTACTGCGCCTGGCTGGTGCTGGTCTACGGGCTTTTGCTGGCGTCGGTGCGGACCAGGGGGAAAAGGAGTCTGTGGCCACCGCTGCTGTCGGGGGCGGTATGCCTGGCTCTGGCGGTGGGGCTGACCCGGGCCGCCTTCAACCTGGGAGACCTGGGGGTGGCGGTGCTGGATGTGGGCCAGGGCCAGTGCGTTTTGGTCCGGACGGGGCGCTTTTTCACCCTGGTGGACTGCGGTGGGGACAGCCAGGACGACCCCGGCGACAAGGTCGCCGACTATGTGCAGTCTCTGGGCCGGAGCTCCATTGATTTACTGGTGGTGTCCCATTACCACGCCGACCACGCCAACGGTATTCCGCAGCTGCTGCGGCGGCTGGAGGTGGGGAAGCTGGCCCTGCCCGACGTGGAGGAGGACGACCCCCTCCGGGAAGCGATTCTGACCTGCGCCGGGGAGCGGGGCGTGGAGGTGGTTTTTATCCGGGAGGATACCTGCATCGACCTGTCGGAGGAGGACAAACTCACCATTTTTGCCCCCATGGCACAAGCCGGAACGGCTAACGAGCTGGGTTTGACAGTGCTGGCGTCGGCAGGGGAGGCGGGCGCGCTGATCACCGGGGACATGGAACGGGAGGGAGAACTGTGCCTGGCGGGGAAGAAGGAGCTGCCCGCCGTGGGGCTGCTGGTGGTTGGACATCACGGCTCGGATACCTCCACCACCCAGGAACTGCTGGACCGGGTGAAACCCAGGCTGGCCCTGATCTCCGTGGGGCAAAATAACAAATACGGACACCCGGCCCAGTCCACGCTGGAGCGGCTGGACCGGGCCGGAGCTGATATCTACCGCACCGACCTGTATGGAACAATTGAGGTGCAGATGAAAAAATAGGGAGGGGCCGCCATGCCGCCAAAAAATAAACCGGATACGTCCGGGTTTGACAAGCTGAAAAAGGACCTGTCCGCCGGCAGGCCGGGGCAGCTTTATGTGTTCCACGGGGAGGAGGCCTACCTTCGGGACTACTACCTGGGCCGCCTGCGGGAGGCGGTTCTCACTGGCGGGCTGGGAGAGTTCAACCGCCACGACCTGGGGGCGAAGGACATGTCTCCCCACGCGCTGGAGGAGGCGGTGGACTGCCTGCCCATGATGGCGGATCGCACGCTGGTGCTGGTTACCGATTTTGACTTGTTCAAGGCCGGGGAGAAGGACCGGGAGGGGTATATCCGCATCCTCTCCAATCTGCCGGATTACTGCTGCCTGGTGTTTCTCTACGACCTGATTGAGTACAAGCCCGACGCCCGCACCAAGCTGGCCGGGACGATTAAGGTCCACGGCACGGCGGTGAACTTTGCCCGCCAGGGCCAGCGGGAGCTGGAGGACTGGGTGCGCCGCCACTTTAAGGCCCAGGGCAAGGACATTGATTCCCGGTTGTGCGGGGAGCTGATTTTCCTGTGCGGCGACCTGATGCACGGTTTGCAGCAGGAGATTGGCAAGATTGCCGCCTACGCCAAGGGGCCCGCCGTCACCTGGGCGGACATTGAGGCGGTAGCCACCCCGCAGCTCAGAGCGGTGGTTTTCCGTATCGCCGACGCCATTGGGGAGAAGAAATATGACGAGGCCGTCTCGGTGCTGGGGAAGCTGTATCAGATGCAGAAGAGCCCCTACGAGATACTGGGCGCCCTGGGCAGTCAGCTGCGGCAGCTGTACTCCGCCCGTCTGGCCCTAGACGCTCGGAAAAGCGCCGCCTATGTGGCCCAGCTGTGGGGGATGCGCTACCCTGCGGACCGCCTGATGGCCAGCGCCCGCCGTTTCTCCCTGCCCTGGTGCCGCCGGGCGGTGATTCGTTGCGTTCAGACCGACCTGGCTATGAAGTCCACCGGCCAGGACCCCAAAGAGCTGCTGACCACGCTGCTGCTGGAGCTGACGAACGGGACGTAAAACGCCGTTCCCATTTCGGGAAGGCGGCTTTTTTGAAAACGAGAGGGGAATTTCATTGCTGCATATCCGAGAGGCCATTGTGGTGGAGGGCCGGTACGACAAAAATACCCTGTCCCAGGTGGTGGACACCCTTATCCTGGAGACAGGGGGCTTTCAGCTGTTTAAAGACCCGGAAAAAATGGCGCTGCTCCGCCGGGCGGCCCAGCGCCGGGGGCTGATTGTCCTCACCGACTCCGACGGCGCGGGATTCGTCATCCGCAACCGCATCAAGGGGGCGGTCCCCGCCGGACAGGTCAAGCATGCCTACATCCCCGACGTGTACGGCAAGGAGCGCCGGAAGCGCCGGGCGGGGAAGGAGGGCAAGCTGGGGGTGGAGGGCATGCCGCCCCCGGTGCTGGAGGACGTTTTGCGCCGGGCGGGGGCCACCTTTTTTCAGGAGGACGCCCCGGAGCGCCCCGGCGGCCCGCCCCTCACCAAGGGGGACCTATTTGCCGCCGGCCTGTCCGGGGGGCCGGGGAGCGCCGAAAAACGGCAGGAGCTTTTGAAAACCCTGGAGCTGCCCGAGCATATGTCTGCCAACGCCCTTCTGGCTGTGTTAAACGGCTGTTACAGCCGGGAAGAGGCGGAACAGATATTGGCCTCCCTCCTATGAGGGGGGCCAATATCTTTGAACGCTGTTTCAAACGGCGCTTAAGAGAAGAAGGCGGAGAAGAAGGGGGCGAGGAGAATGGTGGCGAAGAAGATTGCCTGGAGGATTCCCGCCAACAGCTGACGGCGGCGCCACTGAGGGGAGGTGGGCAGGCGCTCCGGGGTGATGCCCGCCTCCATGTCCCGCTCCATCTGCTTCAGCTTTTGCAGGGGCTCCCGGTCCGAGACGATTAGGGTGTACAGAGCGGTCACGAAAATAATGGTCAGATAGACTGTGGAGAACAGTGCGCGGACGTTTGGGATTCCATAGCGCCGCAGATGCCAGACCAGGAAGATGGCCTCTAACGCCAGGACAACGCCCAATGCGAAATTCTCTCGCTTTTTCCAGCGGATCAGGGTGCGCATTTGATTGGCCAGCAGGGTGGGGTCGGTGTGCAGCTCCGGCGTGTCAGGGTCGTCGTTGTAGAATACCAGGGCGTTGTGGGCAATCTCACAGGCGTAGTTCCAGCCCAGCTCCCGGTAAAATGCCTCTTTCTCGTCGGACAGCTGGATCTCCAGGGTGTGGCGGGGGTTGGGTTCCAGCCGGACCCGGACCCGCTTGGGCGCGCCCCGGGTGAAGCAGCACAGGAAGGGGCGATACCACTTGAGATACAGCCCCTTGAGGGCCATCTCCTCCAGCCAGTTTTCCAGGCCGGTCAGGTCCAGCTCGCTGGCGGCGGGGATTTTGAACACGTATTTCATTTAGATGACACTCCCTTCCTCTGATTGGTCCAGCACATCGAAAAACAGGGGCAGGCACTCCTCCCAGGAGGGGAAGCCGGAGCAGTTGACCACCAGGACGTCCCGCCCCCGCAGGGCGGCGAAGGTCCAGGCGTCCTGGCCCCGCTGGGTATACTGGGCTGTCTCCAGCCGGTCCACCCCCGGCCAGCTTTGGGGATTCAGCCGGGGGGAACCGTAAATGGTGTAGAAGTGGTTATTCCACTTGGACCAGTTGTTCAGCACCCGTTCAGCCTCCTCCAGCTCCAGTTCAAACAGCAGCTTCGCCAGCTCGGGGGAGCGGGCGTTGATGTACCGCACACCGGTCCAGCGGTCTGAGGAGGACTCCGACGAGACGTATTCCTGGACCGGAGCAAACCAGGAGCGGTTGGTATGGACATATCCGTTGGTTTGGACCAAGGGCCAGGGGTGGGACAGCTCCGCTCCGCTCAGGGGACGGACCTCTCCCCGGAAGTCGGGAAGGAACAGAGAGGGAAGGCGGCAAAGAAGAAAGAAGAAAATGTAACAGGAGAGAAAACGGGGCCGGTTCCACCGCCGTTTGGCTTTTGGGGGAAAGCCCTGGGCCAGGGCCTTGATAAGCCTGTGGCGGGCCCAAAGCTGAAGGGCCATTGCCAGGAGGGAAACGAGAATGAGGGAGAAGGACAGGATGAAGCTTGCCAGATACGCGGGGTCGTCCCACAGAAGCAGATGCTGCAGGATATTCCGGCGGGCCCAGTAGAACAGCGCCGACAGGAACAGGGTGAGGCCCAAAGTCAGACAGACAATCGATCTGGTCTCCCGGTCTACCTGCTTTTCCAGGGCCACGGACAGGGATTGGGGGTCGTTGTACAGCTCCGGGGTTTCGGGGTCGTCACAGGAGAAGATATAGAAGCCTCTGCGCATACGGGTGACAAAGCGCCAGCCCATTTGGGCATAGGCTTCCTCACGCTCTTTGTCCTTCCAGCGGCCTTTGCCGCCTGGGTCCAGGCGGTAACGCACCGGACGGGGCTCACCCGTCTCGAAGTAGGCCTGATCGTTGAAGTGGGACAGATGATGGAGAAACAGCCCCTCCCGGGCCATCTCGTCCAGCCAGCTTTGCAGGCCCTGAATGTCGTACAGGGAGCAGGGGATGGGTTTTGATACGGTCATTGGAAGGCCTCCTCTCCGTCGTTGACGCAGGCCCGC
>JAAWCR010000025.1 GCA_022793355.1 Lawsonibacter sp.
CGCTGCCCCCGGAAGGGCTCGGGCGTGAGGTAGGGGGAGTCGGTTTCGACCATTATCCGGTCCATAGGCAGCCATTCGATCACCTCCAGGGACTTCCGCGCGTTCTTGTAGGTAACCACCCCGGTGAAGGACAGCATCCAACCCAGCTTCACCAGCGTCTTGGCGTCCTCCAGGCTCCCGGAGTAGCAGTGGTATACTCCGGTAACGTTGGGGTGGGCTTTCACCGCCTCCAGGCAGTCCTGGTGGGCCTCCCGGTCGTGGACAATCACAGGCAGGCCCAGCTCCTCCGCCAGCTCCATCTGGGTGTGAAACACCTCTTTTTGAAATTCCCTGGACGGATTGTCCTTCCAATAGTAGTCCAAACCGATCTCTCCCACGGCCCGCACCTTGGGGTGGGCCGCCAGGGCACACAGCCCGTCCACTGTGTCCTGGGAAAACCCCTCGCAGTCGGAGGGGTGGATCCCCACGGCGGCGTAAACAAAGGGGAAGCGCTCCGCCAGCTCCACCGCCGTTTTGGAGCTCTCCAGGTCGCAGCCCGGATTCAGAATCAGCTCTACGCCCTTTTCGGGCATGGAGGAAAGCACCTCCAGCCGGTCAGCGTTAAAGGCCCCGGAGTCGTAATGGGCGTGAGTGTCAAATAAGCGCATAAGCGGTTCCTCCTAATCCGGCTTGACAGGAAAGCCAGGGGACTGTTACAATACAGATAATATACTCCTCCGAAGAAGAAAAATCAAGGGAGGCGTCCTTGTGGATCTGATTCTCAGCATTGTTCTCATCTTTGCCGGTCTGGTTATGGCGTTCTTTCCAGAGTTTGTCTACGAACTGCAAGAAAGTTTGCGGAGCGACGCCGTCGGCACCCCCTCCAAATGGTTCCTCATCAGCACCCGGTTCGGCGGGGTGCTGTCCATTCTACTGGGACTTGCGGGCGTTATCAGCTTCTTTGTCTTATAAATGCGGGCCGCCCCGTCCGGGGCGGCCTGTTTTGTCGTTTACGCGTTGCCGAACTCGCTGAAGAAGCGGTCGTGGATAGCCTGGACGGCCCGGTCGGCGTCCCGCTCGTCCACCAGGACGGAAACCTTGATCTCACTGGTGGAAATCATGTTGATGTTGATGCCGGCGGAGTACAGGGCCTCAAACATCTTGCAGGCCACGCCGGCGTTGTTTGCCATGCCCGCGCCCACGATAGACACCTTGGCCACCGCCGTGCTGACCTCAATGGACTTGCAGCCAATGACCTCCTTGTGCTCCTCCATCACCTCCCGGGCCGCCTCGGCGTCGCCCTGGGCCACGGTGAAGCTGATATCCTTGCTGCCGTCCCGGCCGATGGACTGAAGAATGATGTCCACATTGATCTTTTTCTTCGCCAGCAGGGAGAAAATCTTAAACGCGATACCGGGCTGGTCTACCAGTCCGACCAAAGCGATGCGGGCCACGTCCTTGTCCTTCGCAACACCGCTGACATGTGTTTTTTCCATAGTCTTTACGACCTCCTTCACTTTCGTACCGGGTTTCCCGCTGAAGCTGGACAGCACCTCCAGATTGACGTTGTACCGTTTCGCCATCTCCACCGAACGGTTGTGGAGCACCTGAGCCCCCAGGCTGGCCAGCTCCAGCATCTCGTCGTAGGTAATCTCCTCCAGCTTCCGGGTCCCCGTCACATGGCGGGGGTCAGCGGTATAAACGCCGTCCACGTCGGTATAAATCTGGCACAGGTCGGCGTGAAGGGCGGTGGCCAGGGCCACGGCGGAGGTATCGGAGCCGCCCCGGCCCAGCGTTGTAATATCGTCGTACTTGTTGATGCCTTGGAAACCGGCCACGATGACAATCTTCCTCTTGTCCAGCTCCTTCTGGATGCGCTCGGCGCGGATGCGCTTAATCCGGGCGGTGGAGTAGGCCGAGTCGGTGAGCATCCCCGCCTGCCAGCCGGTAAGTGACACAACCTGATAGCCCATGCGCTCAATCGCCATGGCGCACAGGGCGATGGAAATCTGCTCGCCGGTTGCCAGCAGCATATCCATTTCCCGCTTCGAGGCGCCGGGGTGTATCTCCTTCGCCTTCGCAATCAGGTCGTCGGTGGTATCTCCCTGGGCGGACAGCACCACCACTACGCTGTGACCCCTGCGGTATGTCTCGGTGACGATGCGGGCCACATTTCGAACCTTGTCGGCGTCCGCTACCGAGCTCCCGCCGAATTTTTGTACAATGAGTGCCATGTATGGTATTCCCCCTAAAGGTTTGAATCAATTCGCAGGGGACGGCCTCTGTGCCGCCCGCCATTCCCAACGCTATTGTGCAGGGGTCGCCGCCCCCTACATTCTATTCTATCATGCCAGCACCCGGAACCGGGAGCCCACGTCCAGCCCGGCCAGCTTCTCCTCCACCTCCGGCTCGGTCATGGGACCGGTGAGGAAAGCGGCCTCTCCGGCGGGCGCGCCGCTGCGGGCCAGCAGCTGGACCTCGCCGCAGCGCTTCCTGGCCTCGTCGGCGGACATCTGAGCCCGGACATACCAGGGGGACGCCAGACCATCGGCGGACACCACCAGATCGGGAGCGCCCTCCTCCCAGCCGTTGTGCCGGTCCTTTTTCAGGTCCTTGGCGATGTCAATCACGTCGGCCACCACGGCGGACGCGGTGGGCAGCTTTCCCGCCCCCCGGCCGTAGAACATTACGTCCCCAATGGCGTTTCCGGTGACGGCAATGGCGTTGAACACGTCCTCCACCCCGGCCAGGGGGTTCTCCCCGGGCACCAGATGGGGGGCCACAAAGGCGCATACCTTGTCCCCGGGCCGGCGTAGACAGCGGCCCAGCAGCTTAATCTTGCAGCCCACCGAATCGGCATAGGCCACATCCTCCAGGGTGACTCCCCGGATGCCCTGGGTGGCGACCTGATCCGGGTAGACGTGCCGGCCGAAGGCCAGGGCGGCCAGGATGCAGATTTTGCGGCAGGCGTCGTGGCCGTCCACGTCGGCGGTGGGGTCCTTCTCGGCGTAGCCGTTGGCCTGTGCCTCGGCCAGGGCCTGGTCGAAGGTGAGACCCGCCCGGATCATCCGGGTGAGGATATAGTTTGTGGTGCCGTTGAGGATGCCGGTGACCTGCTCCAGCTCGTTAGCGGCCAGGCAGGAGGTGAGGGGCCGCAGGATGGGGATCCCCCCCCCCACGCTGGCTTCGAAGAGGTAGCTGCACCCATTTGCCTTGGCCAGCTGGAGCAGCTCATAGCCATGGGTGGCCACCAGCTCCTTGTTGGAGGTGACCACGCTCTTGCCCGCCTTCAGGGCTCGGGTGGTAAAGTCCAAAGCGATGGTGGCTCCGCCGATGGTTTCCACCACAATGTCCACCTCGGGGTCCTTCTCAATCACGGCGAAATCCTTCACAAAGCAGCCCTGATAGGGGCTATCCGGGAAGTCCCGTACGTCCAGAATATACTTCAGCCGCACCAGGTCGTCCACCCGCTGGTCAATGAGCCCGCCGTTGGTGGTGAGCACCTCGGCCACGCCGGAGCCCACGGTTCCAAAGCCTAAAATCGCTACGTGTACCATTCTTTTTTCTCCTTATCCTAAATGTTATCGTTGTTTGCGGCCTCTTTCGCCGGCTTCCTGCAAAAGGAGTTTCCCTATCCCGCCAGAATTTCGCACTTGATTACCCCGGTTCCGGCGCAGACGTGGGCCAGCACCTCCTCCAGCGTGTCCTGGAGGGCGGAGGTCTCCGCCGTCATGGTGACCACGGCGCAGCCGTGCACGGGGATGCTCTGGTTGATGGTGAGGATATTCACGCCGGTGCCCGCCAGCACGTTAAGGGCGCCGGACAGAACGCCGGGTTCATCCTTCAGCAGCACCTGGAAGGTGACGATGCGGCCGTGCAGCATGTCGTTGAAGGGCCGCACCGCGTCCTTATACTTGTAAAAGGCGCTGCGGCTGATGTTTACCGTCTGCGCCGCTCCGTTGACGGTTTTTTCCTCTCCCGTCTCCAGCAGGCGTTTGGCCTCGGCCACCTTCCGAAAAATCTCCGGCATGGCGGAGGCCTCCACAATGAAGTACTTTGCCGGACCGCTCATAGTCTCCTCCAGTCTACGCAGGAACATTGTCCGTGTTGTGTGGTCATTTGTTTTTTTGCTGTGTCCCATTGTAACATACCGGACCCTGGCCCGCAACACAAAAAGCCCTGTCCGAGTGTTGAAACTTTTGGGCGAAATAAGGGGCTTTTTAGGCGAATTTCACATCCGATACAGGGCAGCGCCGCAGATTTCAGTCTGCGGCGCTTAAAGCAGATGCCGGTTCGGCTACCCCGCCATATCCTGCGAGGGGGGGAGCGCGTCCGGGTTATCCGGCGGCTCGGGGTCCACCGGGTTAGTGACGCCGGGGTCCACGGGGGGCTTTAAGGCCCCCCCGGGATTGACAGGGTCGATGGGTTTGATGGGATCGAATGGGTAGTAGGGCGCATTGGGGTCTGTGACACCGCCGGGGTTGCTGGGGTCCAGGGGCCCGACGGGGTTTTCGGGGTCGTTGGGGTCGGGCTCCTGCACCGGCTCCTCAGTGTGGACGTCGCACTCCGCCAAGTCCGCTGCCGCCCCAAAGCGCCATCCCGCGTCTTTGGCCGCGGCGGAGCCAATCTGCTCCCGCTCATAGTCGGGGTAGCAGATCTCCTTCAGGCTCTCCTCCGGACAGTAGGGGCCCGCCTTGTGGTAGGCACCGCTCTCCGACCCGTCCTCCTTGAAAATGGGGCTGTCCACGCAGACTTTTATCACGCTCTCCGCTGTGTGGTAGGTGCAGCTCACATCGGTGGGGTAGTCCTCCGGGAAGATGCTGCCCGAGGCCGCCCGGCTGCCCCGGGGGTCCATGGCGCAGTAGGGGGTAGCCAGCATACCCGAGTCCATGCAGTAGGTGATGGACCGCCGCCCGCCGGGGTCGGCGTAATCCTTGTCGGGCAGATTTTCGTGGAGGGGAATCATCACCTTTTCCCACAGGTCCAGGGCCACGTTAAAGGGCGCGCCGGTGATGGGGGTGCCCTGCTCATAGCCGGTCCAGACGGCGGCGGTGTAATAAGGGGTGTAACCCACAAACCAGCGGTCATAGTCGTTGTTGGTGGTGCCCGTCTTGCCGGCAACGTGGACCCGCCGCAGGCCCTTGGCCCGCCCGGCGGCGGTGCCGCCGGAGTCGAACACGCCCTGGAGCATGTCGTTCATATACCAGGCGGTGGTGGCTTTAATCACCGGATCGGGGGTCAGGGTGTTGTCAATCAGGGTGACCTCCTCCCCGTTCACCAGCTGGGTTACCTTGGTAAAGGTGCGCGACCCCTGGTAGAAGCCTCCGTTGGGGAAGGTAGAGTAGGCCTCGGCCATCTCCCGGACGTTCACGCCGTCGGTCAGGCCGCCCATGGAGAGGGACAGGGTGATGTCGGTTTTCATCTCTCCGTTTACCATCCGCCCCGGCTCCAGCTCAATGTGGTACTTGTCCCGGATAAACTTAAAGCTCTCCTCGGGGGTGATCTCGGCCATGATGCGCACGGCTACCGTGTTCAGCGACTCCTTCAGGGCGTGCCGCACGGTAACGTGGCCATAGTAGCTGGCGTAGCCGCCGTTCAGGGGCCAGGCTTTTCCGTTTAAAACCTGATAGGGGTAGTCGTCAAAAACCGAGTAGGGGGTGATCTTGCCCATCTCCAGGGCCGGGGAGTAGACGGCCAGGGGCTTAAAGGAGGACCCGGGCTGGCGGTGGCCGCTGTTGGCGTAGTTGCTGCCCAGGTTCACCGTTTTCTCCCCGAAGCGGCCCACAATGGCCGCCACGTTGCCAGTCTGGTTGTCAATCACACAGATGGCGGACTGGAGCTGCTGGCCGTCCTTGGAGGTGTAATTCAGGTTTTCCCGGTTGGTGTATATTTCCTCGGCAATCGACTGGGCCGCCGGGTCGTAGCAGGTGTAGATGCGCAGGCCGCCCTTGGACATGATTTCATCCAGACGCTGACCCGCCCAGCCATACTGCTCCTGAAGGGCATCCCGCACGTCGGAGTACACCGTCTCCTCATACCAGGTGTAAATCTGGGTGGGGGCCTCCTGGCCCTCGGCCCGGACGAAGTTCAGCTCCTGGGCCACGGCCTCGTCGTGCTCCTCCTGGGTGATATAGCCGTTTTTCAGCATCTCGCTGAGCACCACCTCCTGGCGGTACTTGTTCCACTGCCGGGCGTCCCAGATCTCCTCTGTGTTCACCCCCTTGGAGCGGGCAAAGGAGTAGGGGCCGTATTTGGAGGGGTTGTTGGTGATGGAGATCAGGCTGGCGCACTCGGCCAGGGTGAGCTCGCTCACCGGCTTTCCGAAGTAGCCCAGCGCGGCCGCGCCCACCCCCTCATACTTGCCTCCCAGGGGGATAATGTTCAGGTAACGCTCCAGGGTGTCCTCTTTTGTGTTGTTCTGGGTAAACCAGAGAGCCCGGATAATCTCGGTAATTTTCCGCTTTACGGTGGTCTCGTCCTCCTGGGTCATGTTTTTAATGAGCTGCTGGGTGATGGTGGAGCCGCCGGAGATCTGCCCACCGGTGAACATCCGGAACACCGCCTTGGCGGTTCCCCGCCAGTCCACGCCGGGGTGAGTCCAGAAGCGCTTGTCCTCAATGGACACCGTGGCGTTGATCAGGTCCTCGGGCATATCCTCATAATCCACCCAGATCGAGCTTTTGGTGCTGAACAGGGTGGTCATCTCCACATACTGCCCGGTGTTCTTGTCCTGGTAGTACATGATGCTGTTTTCCCCCAGGGGAAAGTCGTCCAGATAGAGCTTGGCCTTGGGTACAATCACCTCGTTGATGTACACCGTAGCGAAGCAGGCCAGCAGCGCCCCGGTACACAGCCCAATGAGAATCAGGGTGCCCAGCACCTTGAAAAAAATGCCGATTACCCGGCCCACGGTGATCCCCCGTTTTTTCTTCCGGGGACGCCGGCCGGAGCCGGACTGCCGGTGGGACGCCGGCTGCCCCTCCCGGCCGGTGGGCTGCCTCCGGGAGGGATAATCGCTGTTTTCATAGATGGAGTTGTATTCGTTGTGTTCTGACATGGCATCTACCTCCAGCCGGAGCGGGCTTGGCGAATCGCGTTCCGGCGGTCCGGGCGGGGCGTTCCCCGCCGCTTTTTCCTGAATTCCAGCCGGGCATACAGCATACCCAGTGTAAGGTATTATACCAGATTTTCCTTGTTTGTCCACCCGTAATCCTCGCAAAGCGCAATTCTTCAAAGTTTCTTAAAATTTACCTGCCTTCCCCTCTTGCATTTTTTCCGATGTCGGGTTAAAATAAAGCCAACAAGACACAGGAGGCTCTCAAATATGGAAGAGAACTTCGGCCCTGATTTCATCACCGTTACCGACGAGGAGGGCAACGACTTCGAGCTGGAGCTGGTGGACACTCTGGAGCACAAGGGAATCACCTACTACGCCATGTTCCCCGCCGTGGAGGAGGACGAGGCCACCGGCCAGCCCAAGGACGTAGACGCCGACGACGAGGAGTACGGCCTGGTCATCATGAAGGCCATTGAGGAAAACGGCGAGGAGCTGCTGTCCACCCTGGACTCCGACGAGGAGCTGGAGGCGGTGTACGAGCTGTTTATGGAGCGGTTTTTTCAGGACGAAGCGGAAAACGGCGGTTAATTTTATTCCTGCTCGGTGCGTGATGGGCTCTTTTAAACCCACATTTTTAAAACGGGACGCCCACCTCACGGCGCGGCTTGCAGGCCTCCCGGCCCCCTTATGAGGTCAGCTGGACGTTGGAAGCAGAAAAACGCTGTGGAGGCGACCCACCTGCCATTTCGTGCAGGTTTTAAACGGGTCCACACGGCCAGAGCGGGGTAAAAAAAGCCATAGTAACCCCAGCGTTTGGACCGCGGCAGTCTGGCCGCGGTCTTTTCTTTCCCCATTTATAAACAAAATGTAAAACTCCCCCCGCCCTCTTGCAATCGCAGGCGGTTTTTAGTATAATGTCCCGGAAACCTCCGGCCCGGCCGGAGAATTTCACCCCGGGCCGGCTAGGGGGCCGGCCTCCACTGATGAAAATGAGAGGACTGAAACAACTGTGAGTACAGACAAAAAGGCCAAGGCGGACCGAAACGAAAAGCGCCGTCAGGAGGAGGCGAAGGACCGCCGCTCCATCGCCGTCTACTCCGTCATCGGGGTGGCCGTAGTGGTGGCCGCCATCGTCCTGATGATTGGCAGCAGCGGCATCCTCCAGCGCACCTTCGCCGCCCAGACCATCGGCGGCGTCAAATACACCGCCTCCGACGTGCAGTATTTTTACAACAGCGTATATACCAGCTATGCCAACAACTACGCCTTCGACTCCGGCACCTCCGTCAAGAAACAGGTCTACGACCAGGAGACGGGCCAGAGCTGGCATGACTTTCTCATGGAGTCGGCCATCGAGACCATGACCAACCAGACTGCCCTGGCCGCTCAGGCCAAAAGCGAGGGCTACGAGCTGTCCGAACAGGCCCGGAACGAGCTAAACACCTTCCTGGCCCAAATCAACTCCGGCTGGATCAGCTACGGCTACGCCAGTCGGGACGACCTGGTCCGCGCCAGCTTCGGCGCCCACATGACCTACGACCGCCTGGTGGAGCTGGTCAACATGGAGTATCTGGCCACCGACTACGGCGACGCCAAGCTGAACGCCATCGAGCACACCGACGCTGACTACGAGGCCTACTACCAGGAGCACACCGACGATCTGGATTCCGTAACCTTCTCCCAGTTCACCTTCCAGGCCACGGTCCCCACTACTGACGAGCAGGGCGCTCCCCTGGAGCTCACCGACGCGGAGGAGGCCGCCCGGCTGGAGGAGGAGAAGGCGGCTCAGAAGGTCCTGGCCGAGGAGGTCAAGGCCAAGCTGGAGGGGGGCCAGGATCCCCAGACCGTGGCCGACGAGTACACAGACCGAATGTACAGCTACTCCGTCTCCCGCCAGACCCCCGGCGCCAACCTTGCCTACTCCACCTACGGGGAGTGGCTGCTGGACAGCGCCCGCCGGGCGGGGGATATCTCCCTCACCGAACGGGACTCCGGCTCCTCCTATTTCTACTATGTGGCCGTCTTTGAGGACCGGGGCCGGGACGAGGAGCCTACCAACGACGTGCGCCACATCCTGGTCCGGGCGGGCAGCGCCGCTTCCTCCGAGGACCCCACCCAGGAGCAGTTTGACGAGGCTGAGCAGAAGGCCCAGGCCCTTCTGGACGAGTGGAAGGCCGGCGAGGCCACCGAGGAATCCTTCTCTGCCCTGGCCTCCGCCAACAGCGCCGACACCAGCTCCGCCTCCAACGGCGGCCTGATTTCCAACATCACCTCCTCCTCCAGCTATGTGGAGACCTTCCGCGACTGGGCCACCGACCCCGCCCGGAAGGAGGGAGACGCTGAGCTGGTGAAGTCGGAGTACGGCTGGCACATCATGTACTATGTGTCCTCTAACGACCCCGTCTGGCGTCAGACCGTTACCGCCGGACTGCGCAGCCAGGACTTTGAGGAGCTGGCCGCCAGCGCCTCCCAGGGCATGACCCCCGTTTCCGGCTTTGGAATGCGCTTTGTAAAGGCATAAATATAACCCCCTGCCCGGACAAAACCGGGCGGGGGGCTGTTCTTACGCGGCGTGTTATCCCTTCGCCAGGGCCACCAGATTGCTGGCTCCGATGCGGTCCGCACCGGCCTCCAGCAGGGCCTGGGCCTGTTCAAAGGTACGGATGCCTCCGGCGGCCTTGATGCGCACGTCGGGGCTGAGATTCTCCCGGAAGAGCCGCACATCCTCCACAGTGGCTCCTCCGGCCCCGGTGCCGGTCGAGGTCTTGATAAACTCCGCGCCGGACATGGACACCACCCGGCACAGTGCAATCTTTTCCTCCCGGGTAAAATTGCAGGCCTCCACGATAACCTTCAGGATGCGTCCCTTGCAGGAGGTCTTAACCGCTTTAATCTCAGTCAGTACCCCCTCCCAGTCCCCTTCCTTGGCAAGGCCCTGATTGATGACCATATCAATCTCGTCCGCGCCGTCCCGAATGGCATCCTCCGTCTCGAATACCTTCACCTCCGGAGTGGCGTAGCCGCAGGGGAAGCCCACGACGGTGCATATTTTCAAGCTGCCGCCCACATAGTCGTTGGCCCGCTTCACATAGCGGGGCGGGATGCAGACGCTGGCGGTGCCGAACTGCCGGCCCTCATCGCACACGGCTTTCACTTGCTCCCAGGTGGCCGCAGGAGCGAGGAGCGTGTGGTCTACCCGGCTCAAAATTTCTCTCTGATCCATAGTTCCGATCCTTCCTCCGCCGCAGCTCCGGCGGTTGAGTTGTATGCTGTAATATTTTACTCCTCTCCCCCGCTGTTGTCCAGTTTCCATATGAAAAAAAATCAGGCTGTCAAAAAGTCCCTTTTGGGCTTTTCGACAGCCTGATTCAAACCGAAGGGTCAGCCGAAATGGTTCCGCCGGTTCCGGCCGGGCGTCACGCCCTCCCCGGAGCTTTTACGCCAAAGCCTTCTTCAGGGCCTCCACCCGGTCGGTTTTCTCCCAGGCCACCCCCAGGTCTTCCCGACCGAAATGGCCATAGGCGGCCAGTTGGCGGTAAATGGGCTTGCGCAAATCCAGGTCCCGGATAATGGCGGCGGGGCGCAGATCAAAGACCTTCTCCACGGCCTCCTCCAGCCTGGCGTCGGAGACAGTTCCGGTGCCAAAGGTGTCCACCCGGACCGAGACGGGCTGGGCGACGCCGATGGCGTAGGCCAGCTGAACCTGGCAGCGGGCGGCCAGGCCGGCGGCCACCACATTCTTGGCCACCCAGCGGGCGGCGTAGGCGGCGGAGCGGTCCACCTTGGTGGGATCCTTGCCGGAGAACGCGCCGCCGCCGTGGGGGGCAGATCCGCCGTAGGTGTCCACGATAATCTTGCGGCCGGTGAGGCCGGAGTCCCCCTGAGGCCCGCCGATGACAAAGCGTCCAGTGGGGTTAACATAAATCTTGGTGTTCTCGTCCATCAACCGGGCGGGGATGACGGGCCGGATGACCAGCTCAATCATATCCTTCCGAATCTGGTCCAGCGCCGCCTCGGCCCCGTGCTGGGTAGACACCACCACCGCGTCCACCCGGACGGGCTTGTTGTCCTCGCCGTACTCCACGGTGACCTGGGTTTTGCCGTCGGGCCGCAGATAGTCCACCTTGCCCTCCTTGCGCACCCGGGTGAGCTGCATCGCCAGCTTCTGGGCCAGAGAGATGGGCAGGGGCATCAACTCCGGGGTCTCGTCGCAGGCGTAGCCGAACATCATGCCCTGGTCGCCGGCGCCGTTGTCCAGACCGTCGTCCTGGCTGCCCTCCTTGGCCTCCAGGCACTTGTCCACCCCCATGGCGATGTCGCCGGACTGCTCGTCAATGGAGGTAATCACCGCGCAGGTGTTGCAGTCGAAGCCGTACTTGGCCCGGTCGTAGCCAATCTCCTGCACCACCTGCCGGGCCACCTTGGGGATATCCACATAGCAGGAAGTGGTAATCTCCCCCATCACGTGGATAAGGCCGGTAGTGGCCGTAGTCTCGCAGGCCACGCGGGCCTGGGGGTCCTGGGCGATGATGGCGTCCAGCACGCCGTCGGAGATCTGGTCGCAGATCTTGTCGGGATGACCCTCCGTCACGGATTCGGATGTAAACAGTCGCTTTGCCATAATAATTTTTCTCCTTTCTTTTTGCCGTTCTTCCTGTAGAGGCCGCCGCCTTCGGCGGCCTGAGCTGTGCCGGGGAACCGGGCTGGCCCCTACGGGGAGAAGTCGTTTGGGAGCGCAAAAAACGCCCCGCCGGACGGCGGAGCGTTACGTTTTGGTTGCACCCTCATCTTTCGATACACTACCGCCGGATTTAGCACCTTGCGCATATACGCAGGTTGCCGGGCTTCACAGGGCCGTTCCCTCCACCACTCTTGATAAGGCTATTCAGTTGTCGTGGGTATTATATAACAAAAGCCGCTTTCTTGTCAAGCGGTTTTCTCAAGAGAACATTTGTCAAGGGGGATTTCATCATAAAGATGAAATCCCCCTTGAATAAAATGGAAGCGGTATATTAGACGACATTCTCACCTAGGATTATTTTGGGCATTGTAGTTAAACAACGATTCCAACGCTTATAAA
>JAAWCR010000195.1 GCA_022793355.1 Lawsonibacter sp.
CCAAATCCTCGCGGATCAGGTTATATTCTTCCCGGCTGATTTCACTTGGATATTGACGCATTTCCCCCAACTCCCGCTTGTTTTTCTCTATTATCTGCCTCCCGCCTCCTTTTGTCAAAAGATTTTAAACAGGCTCTTAGAGGGGATCTTTTTCTTGCTTTCCGGAAAAAAGGGCAATATAATAAAGGTGAAAAATTTTTTCCGGACGTGCGATAAAATACCCCCGTTGCGCGTTCCTATTATGACAGGAGTAATGGATTATGCTGGGAGTTCAGACAATGGAAGAGGAGGCCGGGCGCCGGCTCCGGGAGCTGGACCGGCTTCTGCTCCAAGTGGGGCGGGGGGACCGGGAGGCCTTTGCCCGGCTCTACAGCCTGACCCGAGGGGCGGTATATGCACTGGCACTGTCCCTGCTTGGCGACGCCCAGGAGGCACAGGACATATCCCAGGATGCCTTCGTCAAGGTATGGGAGAACGCGCCTGGCTACCGGTCTCAGGGCTCGCCTATGGCATGGCTGCTTACCATGACCCGGAATCTGGCCCGGAGCCATCTGCGCCAGAACGGGCGACAGGTGGGATTGGATGAGGAAGGATGGAATGCCATTCCTGCGGCTGCGCCCGACGTCTCTCCGGAGGATCGGGCGGCCCTCCAGGCGGCGCTGTCCGGACTGGACGCGGGGGAACGGAGGGTAATTCTCCTCCACGCCGTCACCGGGCTGAAACACCGGGAGATTGCCCAACTGCTGGAGCTGCCGCTGTCCACTGTTCTGTCAAAATACCACCGCGGGCTGAAAAAATTAAAGAGCCTGATGAGAGGAGAGATGTACCAATGACGGACCGGGAACTGGAAATGAAACTGGCCAAGGCGGTGAACCGGGCCGCGCCTAACGATTGGAACGCCATTCTCTCCCGCTGCGGTGCGCAAAACGGGAGTGTGACGGAAATGAAAGAATTAAAATCCAATCAGAACATCATTGATGTGGAAGTTATCGAAGTAAAACCAAAACGTAAGCTGCGCCCCTGGCTGGCCGCCGCCTGCGCGGCGCTGGTTCTGCTGGGTGCGGGCGGCGGGCTGGCTTACCACCAGAGCTACGCCGTGGCCAGCGTTGTCTCCCTGGATGTCAACCCCAGTATTGAGCTGAAGGTCAACCGGGCGGAGCGGGTGATCTCCTGCACCGCGCTGAACACCGAGGCGGCGGCGGTTCTCTTTGATATGAACGGTGGCGCCGATTTGAAGGGGACCAAGCTGGATGTGGCAGTAAACGCCATTGTGGGGGCCCTGGTGCGGGAGGGGTATCTGGACAGTGTCTCCTCCGCTATCC
The DNA here is from genome assembly GCA_022793355.1 of Lawsonibacter sp. Taxonomy (GTDB): domain Bacteria; phylum Bacillota; class Clostridia; order Oscillospirales; family Oscillospiraceae; genus Lawsonibacter. The sequence continues at coordinate 1,323 of JAAWCR010000195.1, forward strand.
TGATTTCGGTGGAGGACAACGATCAGGCCCGTGCCGCCCGGCTCCAACAGGAGCTGGTGGCCTCGGTGGACGGCGTGCTTCGGACCCAGGCCCCGAACACCTCTGTGCTAAGCCAGGTGCTTACCATGGACGCCCCTGCGCTGGACAACACGCTCTATAGCAGCGGACTGTCCGCCGGCAAGGCCGCCCTGGTACGGAAGGTGATGGAGATGAACGGTACCATTGCCACCGACAGCACCACCGCCTTTGACAAGCTGGCCGCCCTGTCAGTGGAGGAGCTGAACGATCTGCTGGAGGCGGGGGAGACCCGCATCCCCATTGGCAAGAGTGCCGCCGCCATGGCGGTGGAGACCTATGCCGGAACGGCGGCGCTGAACTCCGCGACTACCGACGTGGACCCGGAGCTGGACGAGCTGCCGCCCCACTATGAGGTGGAGCTGAAAACCGCCTTCGGCGAATTCAACTATAAAGTGGACCCCTTTACCGGAGAAATCCTCAGTGGGCCCAAGGACGTGCTGAACACCCAAACCACTACCCCCGCAGTCCCAGACCCCGCGCCTGCCGTACCGGCCCCCGGCGCCCAGACTCCCGGCACCCAGACCCCCGGCGCCCAGACTCCCGGCACCCAGACCCCTGTGACGCCTCCTGCCGTCCAGGACCAGGACGTCGGCCAGGACGCTGCCAAGCAGGCCGCCCTGGACCACGCCGGGCTCACCGTGGGGGATGTGACCGGCTGGAAAATTGAACGGGAGTGGGACGACGGCCGGCTGGAGTACGACATTGAGTTCTGGTGTGGGAACACGGAATATGACTACACCATCGACGGGCACTCATGTTCTGTGGTGAAGCATGAGTGGGACCACCACCCGGAGTACAATTCCGGCCATCACCAAAACGGAACCGGCTCAGGCGGAACCACCGCCGCCGGCGATATTGGAGAGGCGGCTGCCAAGGCCGCAGCCCTGGCTCACGCTGGTGTGACAGAGAGCCAGACCACCAAGATGCAGGTGAAGCAGGATTGGGATGACGGCCGGCTGGAGTATGAGGTGGAATTTGATGTAGGCCGGACAGAGTACGAATACACCATCGACGGGGTTACCGGAGCCATCTTGGAATACAAACAGGATAACGACTGATATAAAAAAGAGCGCCGTCGGGCGCTCTTTTTTAGGTTCCGCTGCCGTAATCCAACCCGGACAGATACCGCCGGGCCAGGTCGAAGGCATGGCTGGCGGTCTGGGTGCGCAGCCGTTCCCGCACGGGGCGCGCACCCAAACGGAGGGCGCGGACGTGGGTGCCCTCGGGGGTGGCGATAGCCACAAACATGGTTCCCACCTCGTTGCCGTTCTCATCTCTGTCTGGGCCGGCCACGCCGGTGGAGGACAGGGCCACATCGCAGCCCAACACCTGACGGGCCCCCGCGGCCATGGCGGCAGCTACCTCGCTGGAGACCGCGCCGAACTGGCTTAACAAGTGTTCCGGCACGCGCAAAACATTCTGCTTGACCTCGTTGGCATAGGAGACAATGCCGCCCTTGAAGGCCTGTGAGGCCCCAGGCACATCGGTAAGCCGTTTGGCCATCAGCCCGCCGGTGCAGCTCTCGGCAGTCCCCAGAGTGAGGCCCTTGTCCTTCAGTCCCTCCAGCACCACGTACTCCAGGGAGGGCACGTCCACGCCGTATACCTTGTCCCGGAAGAGCTGCTTCATCTGTTCCACCGTGGGCTGGAGCAGGTCCTGGGCTTCCCTGTCTGTGGCGGCCTTGGCAGTGACCCGCAGTTCACATTCCCCCTCCTTGGCGTAGGGGGCCAGGGTGGGGTTGGTCATGGCGTTCATCTGTTCTCGGAGCTGGGCTTCCATGGTTGACTCGCCGATGCCGAACAATTTAATGGTATGGGAGGCAATCACCCCTTCGGACAGGGAGAGGAGATAGGGCCTGGCCCGGTACTGGAACATGGGCCGGCACTCGCTGGGGGGGCCAGGGAGCATGATGACGTGTACTCCCTCCGCCTCGAAAGCGCAGCCGGGAGCGGTGCCCCAGTCGTTCTCCAGAACGGTGCAGCCCTCGGGCAGCATGGCCTGCTGAAGGTTGTTGTCTGTCATGGTCCGCCCGATGCGCTGGAAGTAGGTGCGGATGCGCTGGGCGGAGCCCTCGTCAAAGACCAGCTGCTTGCCAAACGCCTCTGCCAGTACATTTTTGGTCAGATCGTCGCAGGTGGGGCCCAGGCCGCCGGTGGTGATGATGATATCCGCGCGGCTCTTTGCCAAGGCCACCGCCTCCCGGGCCCGCTGTGGATTGTCGCCCACCACGGTGTGCCAAAAGACGTTGAGCCCCAGCTCGCTCAGCCCCTGGGACAGCATTTGCGCGTCGGTGTTGGCGATATTGCCCAACAACAGCTCGGTTCCTACCGACAATATTTCAACAGTATGGGACATAAAGGAACCCCTCGCTTTCTTATAGAGATTATAGAGGAGAATTTGATGCTGTATTATACCATAAACAGGGAGAGAAAGGTAGCCGCCTTCCTGGATTTCACAGAATTTTTGTATAATTTTTCTATCGGTTGATAAAATTTTCTATTTTTACCTCGGGAACAGAAGCACAAGGCCCATGGGACGCAGTTTCTCCATCAATTTTGCCTCGAAAGCTTCGGCACTTCGCCGAAAAACAAATGACAAAAATAAAAAAACTATAAAAAACGCACAACAAATATGCCTTATTGCGGATAATCTGTGAGTTTTGTGAGGTTCTTGCAATTTTTCGACCATTTTACAGTTGAAATTTTTTCAGGTTTGGACTACAATAAGACCCGCAAGAGCAAGGAGGGGCCCGCGTGCTGAATGTTGTACTGGTAGAGCCGGAGATTCCCCAGAACACCGGCAATATTGCCCGTACCTGCGCCGCCACCCGCAGCCGTCTGCATTTGATAAAGCCGCTGGGCTTCGATATCAGCGAGCGGGCTGTGAAACGGGCGGGGCTGGACTACTGGCCTATGGTGGATCTGCACAGCTATGACAGCTTGGACCACTTCTTTTCCATCAACCCCAAGCCCGACCTGTGGCTGGCAACCACCAAGGCCCCCCGGGACTACACCCGGGCCCAATACCGGGAGGACTGCTGGCTTATGTTTGGCAAAGAGACCGCCGGACTGCCGGAGGAACTGAGGACGCGCTGGTATGACCGGTGCGTCCGCATCCCCATGCGGCCCGACGCCCGGAGCCTGAATCTGGCCAATTCGGTGGCGGTGCTGGTTTATGAGGCGCTGCGGCAGCAAGGATTTCCGGGGCTGTCCGGAGCGGGGGAGATGGCCCAAACGCGTTAAAACCCATTTTGTCACCTTTACGAAAAGAAAGGAGTCAAGAGCATGAACTATAACAAAAAGACGGTCAAGGACATGGATGTCAAGGGTAAGAAGGTTCTCCTTCGCTGCGACTTCAACGTGCCCATGGCCAAGGACGGAAGCGGCGTAATCACCGACGACAAGCGCATCCGGGCCGCTCTGCCCACGATTCAGTATTTGCTGGACCAGGGCGCGGCGGTAATCGCCTGCTCCCACATGGGCAAGCCGGTAGCCACCTTCGAGTCCTACAAGAAGAAGCAGCTGGAGAAAGGTAAGGACGAGGCCTCCATCACTGAGGAAAAGTGGAAGAAGTCGCTGGCCGAACTGCGCATGGAGCCGGTGGCCGCCCGCCTGGGCGAGCTGCTGGGCAAGAGCGTGATTCTGGCGGACGACGTGGTGGGACCCGACGCCCAGGCCAAGGCCGCCGCTTTGAAGCCCGGCGAGGTTCTCCTGCTCCAGAATACCCGCTTTGAGAAGGGCGAGACCAAGAACGATCCCGCCCTGGCCAAGGCCATGGCCGCCATGGCTGAGATATATGTGTCTGACGCCTTCGGCGCGGTCCACCGCGCCCATGCCTCCACCGCTGGCGTGGCCGACTACCTGCCCGCCGTTTCCGGTTTCCTGATTCAGAAGGAGCTGGACTTTATCGGTGGTGCCCTGGCCAACCCCAAGCGGCCCCTGGTGGCTATCCTGGGCGGGTCCAAGGTGTCCTCCAAGATCGGCGTGATTAACAATCTGCTGGAGATTGCCGACACCATTATCATTGGCGGCGGCATGGCCTACACCTTCTCCGCCGCCCAGGGCGGCACCGTGGGCGATTCCTTGCTGGAGGAGGACTGGAAGGACTACTCCCTGGAGATGATCCAGAAGGCCAAGGACAAGGGCGTGAAGCTGCTGCTCCCTGTGGACACCGTCATCGCCGACGACTTCGCCCCCGATGCCAACTCCCAGGTGGTCAAGGCCGGTGGGATCCCCGACGGCTGGCAGGGCCTGGATATCGGCCCCGAGACGGTGAAGCTGTACTGCGACGCCGTGGCCGGCGCGGGTACCGTGATTTGGAACGGCCCCATGGGCGTATTTGAGTTTGAGAAGTTTGCTGCCGGTACCAAGGCCGTGGCCGAAGCCCTCAGCAAGACGGACGCCATTACCATCATCGGCGGAGGCGACTCTGCGGCTGCTGTGCAGCAGCTGGGCTATGCGGACAAGATGACCCACATCTCCACCGGTGGCGGCGCCTCCCTCGAATTCATGGAGGGCAAGGAGTTGCCCGGTGTGGCCTGCCTGCTGGACAAGTAAGGATGTGCTTCTGTGTGCAGGTTGCGCCGTCCGCAGCCTGACCAGGCGGGCTGTCGGGGCCGTCAGTCCCCGCGCACGGATTGCTCCAGGACTGTGGAGGTCCGAAACAATATACGATTACGATAGGAGAGATTTATTATGAATCGCCGCTACCGCAAGACCATCATCGCCGGCAACTGGAAGATGAACAACACCCTGTCCCAGACCAAAGCCTTCGCTGAGGAGATCAAGCCCATCATGCCCAAGGGCAAGTGGTGCAACGTAGTGCTGTGCGTCCCCGCCACCAACATCCAGGCTGCCGTCCGTCTGTTCAAGGACTGCCACATCGCCATTGGCGCTGAGACCTGCCATGAGCTGGATCACGGCGCTTATACCGGCGAGATTACCGCCGAGATGATTAAGGAGGCCGGGGCCAAGTATGTTATCATCGGCCACTCTGAGCGCCGGCAGTACTACAACGAGACCGATTTCACCGTGAACAAGAAGGTTCACGCCGCCATTGAGGCCGGTCTTGTCCCCATCATCTGTGTGGGCGAGAGCCTGGAGCAGCGGGAGCTGGGCGTAACCATGGAGCTCATTGCCTATCAGGTGAAGTGCGCCCTGGCTAACGTGGCCCCCGAGAAGGTGCGCCACATTGTCATCGCATACGAGCCCCTTTGGGCCATCGGCACCGGCAAGACCGCTACCGCTGAGCAGGCCGGCGAGGTCTGCCAGGCCATCCGCACCGTGATTCGCAAGCAGTACGGCGCCCATGTGGCCCGGTCTGTCACCATCCAGTATGGCGGTTCCATGAACGCCAAGAACGCCGAGGAGCTGCTGGCCCAGCCCGACGTGGACGGCGGCCTGATTGGCGGCGCAGCCCTGAAGCCCGCCGACTTCGTGAAGATTATCGAGGCGGCCAACCAGGAGTAATTTTCGGTATCTCCCTGTGCAGGGGCGCATAATATGTGCCCGCGGGCGGTCTTTGGCCGCCCCCATAGGGTATGTTTCGTCTGCGGGCGGCAGATCTCCGCCCCTGCAAAAGTGACGGAATGCAACCGATATAAAAAGGAAAGGTTTGTTTTATGAAAACACCTACTACTTTGATAATTATGGACGGGTTTGGCGTGGAGGGCCCCTCCGCCGGCAACGCGGTGGTGAACGCCTCCACCCCCAATCTGGACCGTATCTTCTCCCAGTGCCCCGGCAGCAAGCTGTCCGCCTCCGGGCTGGACGTGGGCCTGCCCGACGGCCAGATGGGCAACAGCGAGGTGGGCCACACCAACATCGGCGCGGGCCGGGTGGTGTTTCAGGATCTGCCTCATATCAGCCGGGACATCGAGACCGGATCCTTTTTTGAAAACCCCGCCTATCTGGAGGCCATGGAAAACTGCCGGGAGTGGGATTCCGCCCTGCACCTGATGGGCCTGCTGTCTGACGGCGGTGTCCACAGCCACATTACTCACCTGTACGCCCTGCTGAAAATGGCTCAGGACCAGGGCCTGAAAAAAGTCTATATCCACTGCTTCCTGGACGGGCGCGACGTGCCCCCCTCCTCCGGAAAGAGCTATGTGGAGCAGCTTCAGGCCAAAATTCAGCAGATGGGCATCGGTCAGATTGCCACCGTTATGGGCCGGTACTACGCCATGGACCGGGATAAGCGCTGGGACCGGCTGCAAAAGGCCTATGACGCGATTGTTTGCGCTCAGGCCCCCTTCGCCTCCGACGCCGCCAAGGCCGTTCAAGCCTCTTACGACGCCGGGGTGACCGACGAGTTCATGGTGCCCGTAGTGTGTGCCCAGGACGTTCAGGTCCGTGACAACGATTCAATTATCTTCTTCAACTTCCGCCCTGACCGGGCCCGGGAGATTACCCGCACCCTGGTGGACGAGGACTTCAATGAGGTGGAACGCAAGACTGGCTTTGTCCCGGTGGACTTCGTATGCACCACGGAGTATGACGCCACTATGCCCAACGTCTCGGTGGCTTATCCCCGGCAGAAACTGACAAACATTTTTGGGGAATATATCTCCAACTTAGGCCTGACCCAGCTGCGCATCGCCGAGACGGAGAAATATGCCCATGTGACCTTCTTCTTCAACGGTGGCGTGGAGCAGGTGTTTCCGGGGGAGGACCGGTGCCTGATCAACTCTCCCAAGGTGGCGACTTACGACCTTCAGCCCGAGATGTCCGCCTACGAGGTCACCGAAGAGGCCGTCAAGCGCATTCTCAGCGGAAATTATGATGTGATTATTCTCAACTTTGCCAACTGCGACATGGTGGGCCACACCGGTGTATATGAGGCCGCCTGCAAGGCGGTGTCCACCGTGGACGAGTGCGTAGGCAAGGTGGTGGAGGCCACCTCCAAGATGGGCGGCGTGTCCCTCATTACCGCCGACCACGGCAACGCAGAGCGGATGGTGGACGCCGATGGTTCTCCCTTCACCGCCCACACAACCAACCTGGTGCCCTTCTATATTGTGGGGGCCAACGTCACCCTCCGGGACGGCCGCCTGTGCGACATTGCCCCCACCATGCTGGACCTGATGGGGTTGGAAAAACCCGCCGAGATGGACGGCGAAACCCTGATCACGAAGTGAATTGTTGTCCCGGCGGGGGATCCCGCCTTTCCAATGATAATCCTGCGACAATTTGAAAGGAGATCAATCACTATGAAGCAGATGATCGAAATTGTAGACGTAATTGGCCGCGAAATCCTGGACTCCCGCGGCAACCCCACCGTGGAAGTAGAGGTCTATCTGGAGGACGGCACCATGGGCCGCGCCGCGGTTCCTTCCGGCGCTTCCACCGGCATTTACGAGGCCTGCGAGCTGCGTGACGGCGACAAGAGCCGCTACCTGGGCAAGGGCGTGGAGAAGGCTGTGGCGAACGTGAACAGCGAGATTGCCGAGGCCCTGATTGGCACCAACGTGTTGGACCAGGTCGCCATCGACAAGATGCTCATTGATTTGGACGGCACCCCCAACAAGGACCGCCTGGGCGCCAACGCCATTCTGGGTGCTTCCCTGGCCTGTGCCAAGGCCGCCGCCGCTGCGCTGGGCACTTCTCTGTACAACTATATCGGCGGGACCAACGCCAAGCAGCTTCCTGTCCCCATGATGAACATCCTCAACGGCGGCGCTCACGCCACCAATAACGTGGAGATTCAGGAGTTCATGATTATGCCCGTTTCCGCCCCCTCCTTCCGCGAGGCCCTGCGCCGCTGCGCCGAGGTGTTCCACACCCTCAAGACCGTCCTCAAGGAGAACGGCACCCCGGCCGCCGGCGTAGGCGACGAGGGCGGCTACGCTCCCAACCTGAAGAAGGACGAGGACGCTCTGAAGGTCATCGTGGAGGCCATTGAGAAGGCCGGCTACAAGCCCGGCGAGGACTTCAAGATTGCCATCGACGCCACCTCCTCCGAGTGGTGGAACGAGGAGGAGAAGTGCTATATCCAGCCCAAGTCCAATAAGAAGCTGACCCAGCAGCAGCTGGTGAACATGTGGAAGAAGTTCGCCGACACCTACCCCATCATCTCCCTGGAGGACGGCATGGCCGAGACCGACTGGGAAGGCTGGGCCATGCTGACCAAGGCCATCGGCGACCGGGTGCAGCTGGTGGGCGACGACCTGTTCGTCACCAACGTCTCCCGTCTGGCGGACGGTATTGAGAAGAAGGTAGGCAACGCTATCCTCATCAAGGTCAACCAGATTGGTACCCTCACTGAGACCCTGGACGCCATCCAGATGGCGAACCGGGCCGGTTACACCGCCATCGTGTCTCACCGCTCCGGCGAGACTGAGGACGCCACCATTGCCGACATTGCTGTGGCGCTTAACGCCGGCCAGATTAAGACCGGCGCGCCCAGCCGCACTGACCGTGTGGCCAAGTACAATCAGCTGCTCCGTATTGAGGAGGAGCTGGGCGACGTGGCCGAGTATCCCGGTATGAAGGCTTTCTTTAATCTGCGCTAAGCTTTGACAAGCTGAAAAAAAGACTGCCTGTGGGCAGCAATGCTATAAAGATAAGAAAAAAGAACTCCCGGCACAACCAGAAAGGTGGTGCCGGGAGTTATCTTTATACTAGGCGCTGTTTGAAAAATGGAAATGTGCCCGGCGGTGAGAAATTTTTTCGCCAGACGAAGCCAATTTGACGCAGGAATACAGGATGTATTTCAAGGAAAACTGGCAAAGCATGGTGGAAAAAGAGCCGGAGCTTTTGCTGTCCGCTGTATAACTGGTCCGGATGTTGACGGTGCCTGTGGTGTAGACTGTTTCGTTGCAATCGGTAAATAACTGCACTTGCTCTGCTTCCTGGGATTCTGTTTCTTCCGAGCTGGGTGTTTTCGTAGGGTCTTATAGGGCGGTTGTTGGCTTA
>JAAWCR010000196.1 GCA_022793355.1 Lawsonibacter sp.
AGAGCCTGTTTAAAATCTCTCAAAACGCCATTTGCCGGAGCTTTTCCCGCCATGCTTCGTTGGGATTTCTTGAAATAAACACAATTATTCCTGCAAAATCCCGCCTCGCCTGACGAGAAAATCTCTCGTCAGCTGGCATTCTTCGAGATATTAAACAGGCTCTAAGGAGGCTTTTGTTATGCTGATAAAAAAACTGTTAACCGGTGGCGGGGACTATGAAAGGTCTTTGCTCCAGCGCCGTTGGGCGGCGATTGGACTGCTGGTGATTGGACTGGCAGGCTTTGCCTGCTATTTCCTGCTGGTGCCGGACAGTGATTTGCCCGAGTACGCGCAAGGCTTCTATCTGGGCGCGGCCTCCGGCATCACCGCCGGAGCGCTGGTACTGCTGATCCGTACGCAGTATCTGCTCACCCACCCTCAGGCCCGGCGAAAAGCGAAGATCAAGGAGACGGACGAGCGGGAAATGCAGATTGCCCGCACCTCCGCTCAAATCGCTGGAGGACTTACAGTCTTTGCCGCGGCGGTAGGCAGCTTCCTTGTCCTACCTTTGAGCAGGACGGCCTGCTTCACGTTGACCTGTGTGATCGCGTTCTATATCCTCTGCGCCCTGCTGTCCAGCCTGTGGCTATCCAAAAAGCTGTGAGCCGCCGGCTGGAGCTGGCCGTTACGCCGGAGCTGGCGGGAATCAAGGTGGATACCCTCCTGAAAAGGCACTTGGGCCTGTCCGGGACGGTGGTACGGCGGATCAAGTGGCTGGAGGACGGTATCCTGGTGGACGGGAACCGGGTAAACACCCGCTTCTGTCCGGCGGCGGGACAGGTGCTGTCCGTCCGGTTGTCTGACCCTCAGCGCAACAGCGGCATTGTTCCCGCGCCGGGGCCACTGGATATCGTCTATGAGGACGAAGACCTGATCGTCCTGAATAAGGCGGCGGGGGTGTCCGTCCACCCGGGACCTGGGCATTTTGACGATACATTGGGTAATTTTCTGGTCTATTATTACGAAAGTTCGGGGCAGGAGGCGGATTTTCACCCCGTCCACCGGCTGGACCGGGGGACCTCCGGCCTGCTGGTTGCCGCCAAGCACCCCCACGCCCAGGAGGTTTTAAAAAAACAGCTTCACACAGAACATTTTCGCCGGGTCTATTTGGCGGTGTGCGAGGGGATTTTGGAGGATTGGACCGGCGTGATTGACGCCCCGCTGGGTCCGAAGCCCGGTTCCCTCATGGAGCAGATGGTGCGTCCTGACGGCAAGCCCGCCCGGACCAGATACGGGGTCTTGCGCCGCTGGGGGGACCGGTCGCTGGTGGAGCTGGAGCTGGAGACGGGCCGCACCCATCAGATCCGGGTCCACATGGCCCACATCGGGCACCCGCTCACCGGGGATTTCCTTTACGGGACAGAGGACAAAGCCCTGATTGGCCGTCCGGCCCTCCACTCGGGGTATTTGTCCTTCCGCCATCCCATTACAAAAGAGAAGCTGCAATTTTCCACCCCGCTGCCGGAGGATATGGCCCGGCTGAAACTGTAAATTCTGACAAAAAAGCTCTGGTAATTTTGTTCCTCTTGTGGTACAATCGTAAATGTCAAAATTTATGCCATTGGAGGTATGTCAACATGTCCTACCGTGATACTTATGAAGCCTGGCTGGCCAGTTCCGCCCTGACCGCTGAGGAGAAGGCGGAGCTGGAGGCCATCAAAAACGATGAGAAGGAGATTGAGTCCCGCTTCTTCTCCCAGCTGGAGTTCGGCACCGCCGGCCTCCGGGGCACCATGGGAATGGGCACCTACCGGATGAACATCCACGTCATCCGCCACGCCACCCAGGCCTTTGCCCAGGTGATTCTGGCCGAGGGCCCCGAGGCAGTGGCCCGGGGCGTGGCCGTTTGCTTCGACTGCCGGAACAACTCCGATCTCTTTGCCCGGGAGGCGGCCTGCGTCATGGCGGGCAACGGAATTCCCGTACGCCTCTTTGAGTCCCTGCGCCCCACCCCTGAGCTATCCTTTGCCATCCGGGAGTACGGCTGCATCGCAGGCATCAATGTCACCGCCAGCCACAACCCCAAGGAGTATAACGGCTACAAGGTCTACTGGGAGGACGGCGCCCAGCTGCCCCCCAAGCACGCCGACGAGGTTGCTAAAAAGATGCAGGAGCTGGACGTATTCGCCTGCGTAAAGACAGCGGATTACGACCAGGCGGTGGCCGAAGGCAAAATTGTTATTATGGGCGAGGAGACCGACGAGAAATTCCTGGCCAACGCCCTGGCCCAGGCCAACGACAAAGAGGCGGTTGAGAAGGCGGCGGACACCTTCAAAATGGTGTACACACCTTTCCACGGCACCGGCTACAAGTTGATCCCCGAGGCGCTGAAGCGGCTGGGCATGAAGCACGTTATCTGCGTTCCCGAGCAGATGGTCATTGACGGCAACTTCCCTACCGTGGCCTCCCCCAACCCGGAGAATCCCGAGGGCTTTTACCTGGCGGTGGAAATCGCCAAGAAGGAGGGAGCCGACTTCATACTGGGCTCCGACCCCGATGCCGACCGGGTGGGTATCATGGTCAACACCGGCAACGGGGAGTTCAAAGTGCTCACCGGCAACCAGACCGGCGTGCTTCTGCTGGACTACCTGATTGGCGCGATGAAGCGGACAGGCAAGCTTCCCGAGAAGCCTGTGGCCCTGAAAACCATTGTTACCACCGAGATGGCCCGGAAGGTTGCCGAGGTCAACGGCTTGCAGTGCTTCGACACCTTTACCGGCTTTAAATTCCTGGCCCAGAAGAAGGACCAGCTGGAGAGCTCTGGAGAGGGCAACGTAATCATGTCCTATGAGGAGAGCTATGGCTACATGCTGGGTTCCTTCGTTCGGGACAAGGACGCCGTCACCGCCGCCGTGGCTATGACAGAGATGGCCGCTTGGTATGCCGGGCAGGGCATGACCCTGTACGACGCCCTGCTGGCCCTGTATGAGAAGTACGGCTATTATGGCGAAAAAACCATGAATCTGGTCATGCCCGGCCTGGACGGCCTGAAAAAAATGGCTGAGCTGATGGCCAATCTGCGTGAGAAGCCTCCGGTGGAGATCGCCGGCGTGGCCGTCAAAGAGCAGAAGGATTACAAGGACGGCAGCGTGGTCTGCGTGGAGTGCGGCAAGAAGTCTGAGATGGAGCTGTCCGGCTCCAACGTGCTGCGCTACGAAATGGCCGACGGCACCAGCCTGATCGTCCGCCCCTCCGGCACTGAGCCCAAGGTCAAGGTCTATATCCTGGCCAACGGCGCGACCAAGGATGAGTGCGACGCCAAGGTGGAAAAATACGCCACCTGGGCCGAAAGCCTCAAGGGTTAACCGGCCATATGACGCCCGCTATCCGCTTGGAGGCGGGCGTTTTTGTAAAATCGCTCTTTGCTTCAGCCTCGTTGCCCCTTTGAATTCCGACCATAATAAACGTGCTTTTGTCTGAAAATGGTTGTATTTGTGTAAAATCAGAACGAAAATACCGCTGTAAGAGGTTTCGAGTTTTAACACTCCTGTAACAAACTTCTCCATTTTGACCAAATTTTTTGAGGTTTTTAAACTGCCCCAAAAACTCAGACTTGTGTCACGCTCCTTGCGCGGGGGTAAAAAGTTGGAAAAACCAGAAAGGAAACCTGAAAATCGTCCGTTTCCGCATAAAAAAGTGAAACTGGTAGACATCCGGTAGACGCCCTGAAATTTAGAAAGCCGCCAACCCCTTGCAGGACAAGGGGGTGACGGCTTTTTTGGTAGACATTTGGTAGACGGGAGCAGCTATCCAAAGGAAAACGAAAAATCTTTGCTAAAAACCTTAGCTACCGCCGATTTGTTTGACAAAGGGAAAGGCATCCGGTATGATGATATCAAATGAACTATATGAATTCGTATCATAAGGGGGCCTTGATATGGCGGCAATTTATGAAATTTTTGGGACGGATGCCCACAAGATGACACTGGAGCTGATGGAGGCGGTCGAGGCCGCGAAGCTGATCCCGGCCGGGGCATCAGTAGCGCTCAAGCCGAACCTGGTGCTGGCCGGCACGCCAGAGGAGGGAGCGACCACCCATCCCGGGGTCGTTTCCGGCTGCATAGAATATCTGCGTGCTCACGGTGTTCAAGTGATCAGCGTAATGGAAAGCGCGTGGGTGGGGGCGCGGACGGAGGATGCGGTAGAGCGGACCGGTTGCGCCCGGGTATGTGAAGCATACGGCGTACCGTTTTACGACCTGAAGCGGGACGAGACGCGGCTGGTAGAGACCCCCATACGCCCTATGGAAATCTGTTGCAGGGCACTGGACGCCGATTTTCTCATTAACCTCCCGGTGCTGAAAGGTCACTGCCAGACGGCCATGACCTGCGCGCTGAAAAACTGCAAGGGCTGTATTCCGGACCGGGAAAAGCGCCGGTTCCACACCGAGGGACTTATGCGGCCCATTGCGGCGCTGGCCGCCGCCCTGCGGCCGAACCTGACCATCGTGGACAGCATCTGCGGAGACCTGAATTTTGAGGAGGGCGGCAACCCGGTGCAGACCAACCGCATGTTTTTGGGGCAGGACCCGGTGCAGGTGGATGTCTATGGATGCCGGCTGATGGGACTGACGCCGGAGGATGTGCCCTACATCGGGCTGGCAGAGAAATGGGGCGCGGGGTCGGCTTGGCTGGAGGCCGGAGATGTGGTAACGCTGAATACGCCCCAGGAGGGGGCTGACTACCCCGCCGCCTCCGGACTGGTGAAGGAGCTGACGCGCCGGGTGCGTCAGGAGAGCGCCTGTTCCGCCTGCTACGCCTCGCTGGTGCGGGGGCTGTACCTCCTGCGGGAGGAAGGAGCCACAGTCACCAGCGAAATTGCCATCGGACAGGGATGGAGGGGGAAGCGTTTTCCGGGGCCTGGCATCGGAAACTGCTGCGCACTGGCGCAGAAATATGCGCCCGGCTGTCCGCCCACCGCGAAAGAGGTGGCAGATATGCTGCGGGGCTTGTAAAAAACTGGTCTTCTTCCGATTGCCGTATGATTCCTGGTCCGGGCGGGTATAAAGGATACAAATATAAAAGCATTCTCCTGGAGAAAGGCGATGAAAATGGCGGGGCGTTTATACAAATTTACAGCTGAAATCCATACTATTCCGCAAAAAGGCGGGGCATACATTATATTTCCTTACGATATCCGCAAGGAGTTCGGGAAAGGCAGAGTTAAGGTCCATGCGACATTTGACGCAATTGC
>JAAWCR010000197.1 GCA_022793355.1 Lawsonibacter sp.
CCCCAGGCAGGTCTTCTGACTTGAGGCTCTGCGCCCGGCTTCGCCTTCCCGGTTTCCCAGTGGCGTATGATGAAGCCCGGCTCCCCTCTCACAGCGGCGGGACCGTGTTTTTCTTCCCTATTCTCCCAAATTTATCATCCGGACACCTGAGGCGGAGAGATTATACCACATCTTCCATCAAAAGAAAAGAAAAAATGACAGGCTCGCTTTTTATGACCGCTGCTCTGCCAGGGAGCGGATTTTGCTGGACTTTTTCCAATTTTTGCGGTAAACTGTACCAGTAATTTTCATCTTCCAAGGAGAACGACTATGGACGCAATCATACAGACCCTGGCCCGGGAGCTTGGCCGCACAGAGGAGCATGTAAACAACGTGGTGAAGCTCATCGATGAGGGAGCCACCATTCCCTTTATTGCCCGGTACCGCAAGGAGCTCCACGGCTCCATGGATGACCAGCTGCTGCGTCAGCTGGCTGACCGGCTGCAATATCTGCGCAACTTGGACGCCCGGAAGGGGGAGGTCAGGACCGCCATTGAAAACCAGGGCAAGCTTACTGAGGAGCTGTCCGCCGCTATCGGCTCCGCCGCCACCCTGGCGGAGGTGGAGGACCTGTACCGCCCCTACAAGCAGAAGCGGCGCACCCGGGCCACCATCGCCCGGGAGAAGGGGCTGGAGCCCTTGGCCGCGCTGGCCTACGCCTTTGGACCCGCTGTGGATATGGAGCAGGCCGCGCTGGACTACCTTGACCCGGAGAAGGGGGTCGAAACGGCAGCCGACGCCCTCCAGGGGGCCAGCGACATCATCGCCGAGCTCATCTCTGACGACGCCGACATCCGCAAAGAGCTGCGCGCCCTCTATCTGCGCCGGGCTGTGCTGGTGTCTCGGGCGGCGGACAAGGAGCCGGAGGACACGGTGTACCGGCTGTACTACGACTTCAGGCAGCCGGTGAGCCGGGTTCAGGGCTATCAGGTGCTGGCCATCAACCGGGGAGAGCGGGAGGATATCTTAAAGGTGGCTGTGGAGTTGGATCCGGAGACCGCCCACATCGCGGTACGCCGGATGACGGTCCCAAACCGTGCGGCTATGGACTTTGTCCGGGCGGCGGCGGACGATGCCTATGACCGGCTCATCCAGCCCTCCATGGAGCGGGAGATTCGGAATACCCTCACCGACCAGGCCAACGAGGGAGCCATCCACATGTTTGCGCTGAACCTCAAGCCACTGCTGATGCAGCCCCCGGTGAAGGGCCGGGTGACCATGGGGTTGGACCCGGGCTACCGCATGGGCTGCAAGGTGGCGGTGGTGGATGGCACCGGCAAGGTGCTGGATACGGCAGTGGTCTACCCCACCTACGGCGAGCGGCAGAAGCAGGAGTGCATCGGCAAGCTGTCCGGCATGATTCGGGAACACAGCGTAGAGCACATCGCCATCGGCAACGGCACCGCCAGCCGGGAGACGGAGCAGATGACGGTAGAGCTTATCAAAAAAATGGGCGGCGGGGTCAGCTACATGATTGTCAGCGAGGCCGGAGCGTCGGTCTACTCCGCCTCCAAGCTGGCCGCCGAAGAGTTTCCCCAGTTCGACGTGAATCTGAGAAGCGCGGTGTCTATAGCCCGGCGGCTCCAGGACCCCCTGGCCGAGCTGGTAAAGATAGACCCCAAGGCCATCGGCGTGGGCCAGTATCAGCACGACATGCCCCAGGCCCGGCTGGGGGAGACCCTGGACGGCGTGGTGGAGGACTGTGTAAACGCGGTTGGGGTGGACGCCAACACCGCATCCCCCTCTCTGCTCCAGCGGGTGTCCGGCCTCACCGCCGCAACCGCGAAAAATCTGGTAAAATACCGGGAGGAAAACGGAGTGTTCACCACCCGGAAACAGCTGTTAAAGGTACCCAAGCTGGGGCCCAAGGCCTTTGAGCAATGCGCTGGCTTTATCCGGGTGCCAGAGAGCAAATCCGTTTTGGACAACACCGGCGTCCACCCCGAGAGCTACGGCGCGGCGGAACAGCTGCTCGCCGCCTGCGGTTTCACCCTGGAGGACGTGAAGGCAGGGACCATCGCCGGGCTGAAAGCCAGGGCGGAAGAAATCGGCTACGAGGCCCTGTCCGAAATCTGCGGTGCGGGCGCACCCACTCTGGCCGATATTGTGAAGGAGCTGTCCAAGCCGGGTCGGGACCCCCGGGACGAGCTGCCGCCCCCCATCCTGCGCACCGATGTGATGGAGGCCAAGGACTTAAAGCCCGGCATGGAGCTTCAGGGCACGGTACGCAACGTGATTGACTTCGGCGTATTTGTGGACATCGGCGTCCACCAGGATGGCCTGGTCCACATCTCCAAGCTCCCCCGCCGGGTCCGCCACCCCTCCGAGCTGCTGAGCGTGGGAGATGTCGTCACCGTCTGGGTGGTGGAGGTGGACGAAAAAAAGAAACGCATCTCACTGACTATGAAAAAACCGTGAGCATTCCGCATATTTTGTAGGGGCCAACGACCCCAGAGGCCCGCCCTTAACGGCAAATATCCCATCAAATGGTGCGCCGGGGCCGTCGCACCCTACATTTGGAAAGGAGATTCTCATGCTTCCCTATGCCCTCGTTGACCTACACTGCGACACTCTCACCGCGTTAACGGCGGAGGACGCCCCCCTGCTGGACGCCCTCCGGGACCCGGCCCGGCGCAGGAAGGCCGCCGCCTCTCTGACGGACCGTATTCAGAAGGTGGACACCCTGAATCTCCCCGGGCGGCACTTTTCCCTCTCTGCCGTCCCGGAGGGGGTACGCTGGTGCCAGTGCTGTGCCATTTTCGTTCCAGACGGCCTGTCTCAGGAGGAGGCTGTAACCTATTACGACCTGCATCAGCGCAATTTCCACCGGCAGATGGATGCTTTGGCGGAGCTTGCCGCCCCCTGCCGGACCGCCGGGGAGGTAGAAGCCGCCTGGGAACAGGGCAAAGCGGCGGCCATTCTCACCGTGGAAAACGGATCAGCCCTGGCGGGCAGCTTGGACCGGGTGGAGGTTCTGGCCCAGGACGGGGTACGGATGGTCACCCTCACTTGGAACGGAGAAAATGAGATTGGTTCCGGAAATGTGACCGACCACGGCCTGTCCCCCTTCGGGAAGGAAGCCATTCGTGAGCTGGAACGCCACGGAATCCTGGCCGACGTGTCCCACCTGAACGACCAAAGCTTCGCCGACTTTTTGGAAGTTTCCCAAAAACCTTTCGTGGCCAGCCATTCCAATGCCCGGAGCGTGTGCGGGCACAAGCGCAACCTTACCGACACCCAGATTCGGGAGATGGCGGCGCGGGGGTGCCTCATCGGCCTGAACTACTCCCAGGACTTTCTGCGCACCGGGGACCGGCCCGCTGTACTGGACGACCTGTACCGCCATGTGGCACATTTTTTGGAGCTGGGGGCGGAGCGCTGCCTGGCCTTGGGCTCCGATGCAGACGGCACCGATGTCCTCCCCGGTCTGGACAGCCCCGAGCGGTTCGCTGGGCTGTACCAGTACCTCCTGGAGCGCGGGCTCTCTCCCCTTCAGGCGGACGGCATTTTGTGGAAAAACGCCATGGATTTTTTGAAGCGAAGTGGAAATTAAACAGAAATCCCCTTGTGGCTGCGGCCATTTTCTGGTATAATGGCAGAAGAAGCCAGAAAACATACCGGCTGTACGAATCGGTCGAAAAAGGAGTATGATTATGTCAAAACGTTGCCCGGAATGTCATGCCGTCAACGAGGATTCCCGCGTATTCTGCAGTTCCTGCGGCTCCCCCCTGGACGCTGAGCTTCGGCTGATTCAGGACCTGGAAAAACAGAAAGCCACCCTCTCCAAGCCCAAGCCCGCCCCAACCGTCAAACACGACGATGACGACGATTACATTCCCCCAAAAACCGTGAACGAACCGAAGAGCGCCATGCCTTGGATTCTCCTTGGGCTGCTTGTGGCCGTAGCGGCGGTCGCCTATTTTATGCTGAAATAAACGAACCCCCCGGAGATTATCACCCTCCGGGGGGTTCGTTTTCTATCTAGCCCGCTCCAATTACCGGATTACAACCCCAGGCCGCCCAGATTCAGGCCGCCGGTGATAGACTGCATGGTGGAAGCCGCGTCGGCATCAGCCGAGCGCATAGCCTCGTTGACAGCGGCCACAATCATATCCTGAAGCATTTCCACATCCTCGGGGTCCACGGCCTCCGGATCCACCACCAGATTTTTCAGCTCATGCTTGCCGTTCACCGTGGCGGTCACCATCCCACCGCCCGAAGCAGCCTGATACTCCTTTTCCTGGAGCTCCTGCTGCATCCGCATCATATCCTGCTGCATCTTCTGTGCCTGCTTAAGCATATTCATGTTCATGCCGCCGCCCATGCCGGGCATCCCCCGGCCGTAACCCTTTGCCATAATGAAAACTCCTTTATGTTATTATTGTATTGTAATATTGTCAAACTGTCCCCCGAAGGATAACAGATCATCCAAGGGGTCCTTTTCCGCCGGAGGCGCGGCGGGCTGCGCCGGCTCTGCCGGGGGGGGCGTACCGGTGACCACGCTGACCTGGGCCCCTCCGCCGAAGGAGGCGGTCGCAGCCTGGGCCAGTTTTTCCAGCACAGCCGGCTTGTTCAGCATGGAGCGGGTGAGCTCGCTGTCCACCCACAGAGTAAGCTTTCCGTTTTTCCACACTCCGCTCACCTTGGAGGGATTGTTGAGGTAGGGCATCACGGCAGGGGATATCTTTCCCCGCAGGCCCGCCGCGAAGGAGGGCCAGAAGGTGCTGTCTCCGCCGCTCTGCGGCGCCTGAGCAGGCGCTGTCTCCCTCGGCTTTAGGGATGCCGCTCCGCCCTGGTCCCCTCCCGTGGGACTCGAAGCGGCAGGGGGGACGGCTCTCACAGGGGCGGGGGCCGGTTCCTCAAAGACATAATCCGGCTCCTCGGGCGGCGCCTCCTCGGGGATGGGCGGTCCGTCCTCCTCCCAGGGGGGGCGGGTGTCAGCCTTGGAAGACGGACCGCCCCGAGGAGCGGGTTCTGCCGGGGCGGGCGCCGCGGGAGCGGCAGGAATTCCCTGTGCCAGCCGCTCCTCCAGACGGGCAATCCGGGCGGACAGCCCGGCGAAGGACTCGTCCAGTCCCTCGTCGCTGAGACGGATCAGGCAAAGCTCCGCGTCGGTGCGGCGGCTGGCACTGCGGGGCAGATCGCCGGCGGTCTTTTGAAGCTGGGTGAGCATTTGCAGCAGCCTGGGGGCGGGCAGCCGCTCTCCAAGCCTGCGCAGGGTGGCCTCGTCATAACCTCCGGCCATCAGGGCTCCGCAGCTCTGGGGGGCGGTCTTTCTCAAGAGCAGATCCCGGGCCAGGGCGGCCAGCTCCCCAAGCACCGAGCCCACGTCCTTTCCGTTGGCGTGCAGCCGCCCCAGGGTGTCCAGGGCGGCGGCGGTATCTCGGGCGGCCAGCCGCTCCATGAGGGCGGCAGTCTCCACATTTCCCGCCAGCCCCAAGGTGTCCAGAACGGCCTGTTCGTCCACGGCCGGCCCGCCCCCGGCGCACTGGTCCAGCAGAGACAGGGCGTCTCGCATCCCGCCGTCGGCCAGGCGGGCCAGCAGAGCGGCCCCCTCCGGGGTGAGGGGAATTCCCTCTTCCCCCGCCACATACTCCAGCCGCTGGGCAATCTGCATGGGCAGGATCCGTTTAAAGGCAAACTGCTGGCACCGGCTCTTGATGGTGGCGGGAACCTTGTGCAGTTCGGTGGTCGCCAGAATAAAGAGGAGATGGGGGGGCGGCTCCTCCAAAATTTTCAAGAGCGCATTAAAGGCGGGGGTGGACAGCATATGAACCTCGTCCACGATGTACACCCGCTTCACCACGGCGGCGGGCGTATACACCGCCTCGTCCCGGAGGGCACGGACCTGGTCCACTCCGTTGTTGGAGGCGGCGTCCAGCTCAAGCACGTCCAGAATGGAACCGTTCTCGATCCCCAGGCAGGAGGGACAGGCGTTGCAGGGGTTACCGTCCTGGGGGTGCTCACAGTTCACCGCCCGGGCCAGAATCTTGGCGCAGGTGGTCTTGCCGGTGCCCCGGGTGCCGGTGAACAGATAGGCGTGGGACAGCCGGCCCGAGGCCACCTGGCGCTTCAGGGTGTCGGTGATGTGCTCCTGGCCCACCACATCGCCGAAGGTACGGGGCCGCCATTTTCGATATAACGCCTGATACATCCGGTCACCTCCCGATCAAAGCGGCGGAGCTTTCCGCCATAAGCCCCGGTTTTCCAATACAAATAAACGCCCGGCGCAGGGCAAGACCGCACACCGGCCTTTGAAGCGCGGGACATACCCGTTACCTGGACAGCCGGCTCAAGAACAGTATCCCCGCGGCACACACGGCAGACCGCTTAGTGCTGCTCGGTTCCCCGCCTGACACGGTTCACGGGGCCGCGTTGCGCGGGACCGGTCTATCATCACTGCTTTTCCAGGGCGGACAGTACATCCACACGTCCGGGGGCCGGGATTCATTCCCGCTGTAGCGGATTGCGGGTACAGGGCACCGCTATCTCCCCAACTAGTGCGGCCTTGCTCCGCGCCGAGACGGAACAAAATCTGTTTTGTATTGTACTATATTCTTCCCATTTAATCAATGTTTATTTTTCACAAGAAGGAAAAACATTCCCGCCCGTCCGGGCGGGAATGCGCCTGCTTACCAGATGGGTTTGGTCTTGCCACCGCTGCGGAAGTACAGGGCCTTGTCCTTGAAGTAGTTCAGCGGGTCGGTCCGCTTGCCGTTTACCCGTACCTCAAAGTGGAGGTGGTTGCCGGTAGAGCGGCCGGTGGTGCCCACATAGCCCACCACGTCCCCCTGCCGGACGGTCTGCCCCTCCTTCACGTTGCGACTGCTCATATGGGCGTAGAGGGTGCTGGTGCCGTCCTTGTGGGAAATAAGGACGAAATTGCCATAGGACCAGTAGCTGCCGCTGCCGTACACCGAGGTGGTAACCACGCCGCTTTTGGCGGCATAGATGGGGGTGCCCCGGGCTGCAGGGATGTCTATCCCGGTGTGGTTGCTGGACCGGCCGTTGATGGGGTCCTTACGCCCGCCGTAGAGGGAGGACAGTGTATTGAGGTTGGCGGCCAGGGGCCAAAGGAAGCCGGATTCGCTGGGCACGTTGACAATCTGCGCGGCATACTCCCGCTCCTTGGCTTTGATTTGGGCGTCCAAGGCGTTGGCGGCCTTGGTCAGCTCCGCCTCCATGGCCTTCAGCTCATCCTCCTGGTCCTTGATCTGGTCGATAATCTTGTCAACCTCGGCCTCCTGGGCCTTCACCTCGTTCCGGGCGGCCACCTGCTGGGCCTTTGCTTTCTCCTGCTCCGTCTGTGCCTGCTCCAGCTCCGCCTTGTCGGCGGCCGTCTTTTCCTGGAGCGCTACCAGATCGTCAATCACCTGGTTGTCATACTCAATGATCTCCTCAATCATCATGTAGTTGTCCAACAGCTCAGAGAAGTCGGAGGAGGAAAAGAGGATGGACCAGTATGAGATCTCCCCCTGCTCCTCCATGGCCCGCATGCGCCGGCAGAACAGCGCAAACTGGGCCTCCTCCTCCGCCTGGGCCAGAGCCAGCTCCTCCTCCTTCTCGGCAATAAGCTGGTCGTACATGGCAATCTGACGGCTGATGTTGTCAATCTCCTCCTGAATCACGTTGATCTGCCGCTCCAGCAGCTCCTTTCGGGCCATGGCCTCGTTTTTGTCCGCCTGGACCGCCTTGAGCTGGTTTTGCAGATCCTTTTTCTGGGAGGCTAAGGCGTTGGCGTCCCCTTTCAGAGCATCGATCTCAGCCTGGGTAACTGCGGAGCTTTCCGTTACTACGCCTGGCCCGGCCAGGGGCAGAAGCAGCGCCCCGGCCAAAGCCAGGCCAATCAGCCGGCGAAAAATTTTTGCATGCTTCATATATCCCTCCACCGTGTCTACTTCATCCAGTCCCAAAGAGGGACGGTCACTCCACTATCCTGGAAGTACAAAGCCTTATCCCTGTAAAAGTCCATGGGATCCTTCCGTTCTCCGTTCACCCGAATCTCAAAATGAAGGTGGTTGCCGCTGGAGCGGCCGGTGGTACCCACATAGCCCACCACATCCCCCTGGCGGACGGTCTGGCCCCTCGCCACATTGCGGCTGTTCATGTGGGCATAGAGGGTACTGGTGCCGTCGCTGTGGGAAACCACCACGAAATTGCCATAAGACCAATTGACCTCGCTGCCCAGCACTGAGGTGGTAACCACACCGCTCTTGGCGGCATAGATTGGGGTGTTCCGGGGGGCTGGAATGTCGATGCCGGTATGGTTGCCCGGCTGGTGGCTGATGGGGTCCTCCCTTGGTCCGAAAAGGGAAAACAGGATATTGCGTCCCCCGTCCAGGGGCCAGCGAAAGCCGGATTCACTGTGTACCGCGGCGATTTGGTCGGCATACTCCCGCTCCGCCGCCTTGATTTTGGCATCCAAGGCGGCGGCAGCGCGGGCCAGTTCTGCCTCCATGGCCTTCAGTTCGTCCTCCTGATCCTTAATTTGGTCGATCAGCTTATCCACCTCGGCCTCCTGGGCCTTCAGCTCAGCCCGGGCCGCCTCCTGCTGCTGTTTGGCCTCCTCCTGAGCAGCCTGCGCCGCCTCCAGCTCAGCCTTGTCCCCGGCCACCCGATCCTGAAGGGCGGTCAGCTCGTCTATTATCTGGTTGTCATACGCAATGATTTCCTCAATCATCATATAGTTGTCCAGCAGCTCCGAGAAGCTGGCGGAGGAAAACAGCACCGACCAGTATGAGGTCTCCCCCTGCTCCTCCATGGAGCGCATGCGCCGGCAGAACAGAGCAAACTGGGCCTCTTCCTCCGCCTGCGCCTGGGCCAGCTCCTCCGCCTTCTCCGCAATAAGCTGGTCGTACATGATAATTTGACGTTGGATATTGTCAAGCTCCTTCTGTATCACGTCGATTTGCCGCTCCAGCAGCTCCTTCCGGGCCATGGCCTCGCTCTTGTCCGCCTGGACCGCCTTGAGCTGGTTCTGCAAGTCCTTTTTCTGCTCGGCCAGGGCGCTGGCGTCTCCCTTGAGGGCGTCAATCTCAGCTTGGGTGACGGCGGAGATGTCCATCACCACGCCGGGTCCGGCCAGAGGGGCCAGCAGCGAGAACAACAGCAGCAGTCCCAGCGCCCGGCGGGCATACCGTCCCCTCACCGGATCAGGAACACGTTGGCCAGAATGGGCAGCAGCATCAGCGCCGCCAGAAAACCGGCCAGGATGGACATCATCAGCTTTTGTCTTTTTTGCCGCTTCATCTCCGCGACCTCCTCTTTCCAATCATACTTGCAGGAACTTTCGAATGGCAAACAGAGAGCCTCCCACGCCAATCAGGGCGCCTACGCAGCAGAACACCCCCAAAATGGTGGGCGCCATCGACCCGTAGCTGATTATGCTGACCAGAGACAGACCGTTGCCCTGGATGGCAAATTTAGCCACCATCTGATACAGCCCCCACTGGGCAAAGAAGGCCAGCAGCGCCCCGGTAAGGCCCAGCAGCATTCCCTCTACCACAAAAGGCCACTCAATAAAGCCGTCGGTAGCGCCACACATCTTCATAATGGCGATCTCCTCCCGGCGGTAGAAGGTAGCCAGCTTGATGGTGTTGGCGATGATGAACAGGGAAATCACCAGCAAAATTCCAATCAGTACCAGGGCCACGCCGGTGGCAATGTTGCGCACCATCACAAAGCCGTTGGCGATCTCAATGGCGGCCCGAACCCAGGCTACGCCGGGCACCTGCTCCAGGGCCTCCTTGGTCTGGGCCATCTTTTCAATATCCGCCACATGGACCCGGTAGCGGTCCCGCAGGGCCTCGTCCGGCAGATCCTTCAGCAGGGTGGTATTCTCCCCGTGTTTGGCCTTGAACTCGGTGTTGGCAGACTCCTTTGTGACGAAGGTGACCTGAGATACATTCTCCACCTGGGCCAGGGTGGGGTGGAGGGCCCGGGCCTGGAGCTGGGTGAGGGAGTCGTCAATATAGACCAGCATCTCGTTCTCGCTCTCCAGGTCGCCCAGGGTGTTGTCCAGGTTCACCGCCAGCAGGGTGAAGGAGCCCATGATAATCAGGCAGGCCACAATCATACACACCGCGGCAAAGGACATAAAGCCGTGGGTAAAAATAGAGTGAAAGCCCTCGCTAACGTAATATCCCGCGTTAAATCTTCTCGACATTGTAGTAACCACCCGTTTCGTCGCTGATGATCCGTCCGTTTTCAATGGCCACCACCCGCTTGGTGAAGCGGTTGACCAGGTTTTTCTCGTGGGTGACCACCAGTACGGTGGTGCCCAGCTCGTTGATGCGCTCCAGCAGCATCATAATCTCCAAAGAGCGCTGGGGGTCCAGGTTGCCTGTGGGCTCGTCGGCGATAATCATGCTGGGGTTGTTCACCAGGGCCCGGGCAATCGCCACCCGCTGCTGCTCGCCGCCGGAGAGCTGGCCGGGATACCGGTCGCCCTTCTGCTCCAGGCCCACCAGCTTAAGTACATAGGGAATGCGCCGGCGCAGCTCCCGGTTAGAGGCGCCGATGGCCCGCATGGCAAAGGACAGGTTCTCATACACCGTTTTTTTCTCAATCAGGCGGAAGTCCTGAAAGATAACCCCCAAGGTGCGGCGCATATGGGGGACCTGCCGGGGGGTGATATTGGTCAGGTTGTAGCCGTTGACCATCACCCGTCCGTCGCTGGGGGCAATCTCCGCAGTAATCAGCTTGATGAGGGTAGATTTGCCTGAACCGGAGGGGCCCACCAAAAAGACAAACTCCCCGTCGTCAATGCGCACATTGACCCCTTTCAGAGCCTTGGTCCCGTTGTCGTATTCCTTATATACATCTATAAAGCGAATCATAGCGCGCTCCGCTCCTTCTCTCTAAAGCCCAGGGACGTTCCGAACTATTAGTGTATCACAAGTTCAAAGCTGTGTAAACCATAATTGTGTGAACAACCGATTTTCTTTGCCCTGACGATTTAATTGCGTGGTCAGCGTGTCCTGGGACGGTTCCACCTTCATAGTGAGATTTGTGCTCCGAAAAAATATATCAATACCTGTTGACAAATATAGCTTAGAACAGTATAATAGGGAAAGTTCAGAAATGACTGTGCTTTGCGGCTGTGCTGGAATTGGTAGACTGGCAAGCTTGAGGTGCTTGTGTCCGGATGGGCGTACGGGTTCGACTCCCGTCAGCCGCACCAACTTGCATTGACAAAAAAGATGCAGGCAAAAATCCCGCACTTCGGTGCGGGATTTTTGCTACTAAAGACAGAAAACGGCGAAAGTTCAGAACAATATGATGTCATTTACAAAATAAGGAAGCGTAAAATAAAAATAA
>JAAWCR010000026.1 GCA_022793355.1 Lawsonibacter sp.
CATTCCCTCCCCGCTTGGCGGCGCACCCTACAACACCAAGATCCTGCCCATAGGCAACCATATACCGCCCCGCAGGCTCTACCTTCAATGGAACAAGGATCAGTATCTCCCCCCGGCGGCGGAGTATTTCAGAGACTTTGTGATTCGGAGCGGAGAGATTTTTACCCAATTTATGGAGAAAAACGGCCTGAATCCCTACTGATTTCAAAAAATCAACAGGTCTCAGGGAAAATGATCCCTCCGGCTTTTTATGGGCGAAATTCCGGATTTCCCCTGAAATCCATGCAGAGAAACGAATAATGAATGAAAAGGGGATATTGGACAAAAAGCCCCCTTTATACTATTATTTAATTAAGCAAAACACCAGAGAAACGGCGCTAATCTCCTGTTCCCTTTGTGGGCATAACTAAAAATCTGCCTTAAAATTCAGGGTATCAGCTATGCGCTTTTTCGATGGATAAAACAAAACAGGAGGAACAAATTATGAGCAAGAAACTGGTATCTGATCTCATTGTCGACTACCTGGAGCGCCGGAACGTGACCAAGCTGTTTGGCCTGTGCGGGCATACCGTCATCGGGATGCTGGATGCGCTGAGCCGCAGCAAGAAGATCGAGTACATCGGTATGCGTCACGAAGCCATTGCCTCCACCGCCGCTGACGGCTACGCCCGGATCACCCACAAGGCCGCCGTGGTTATGTGCCACCTGGGCCCCGGCCTGACCAACGTGATTACCGGTGTGGCCAACGCTTCCCTGGACTCCATCCCCATGGTCCTCATCGCGGGTGACGTGCCCAGTTATTACTATGGCCGTCATCCCCACCAGGAGGTCAACATGCACGCTGACGGCGACCAGTACAGGATGCTGGAGCCTGTGTGCAAGCGCTGCTGGCGCGTGGATGATGTGGAGGCTCTGCCCTACATTCTGGACAAGGCGTTCCGTCTGGCTGAGTCCGGTCGCCCCGGCCCTGTGCTGGTAGACGTGCCCATGGACATGTTCTCCCGTGAGATGGATGAGGACCTTTGGGCCCGCACCTATAAAGACAGCCACGAGACCTTCCGCGCCGGCATCTCCCCCGAGGCCGCCAAGGCTATCGCAAAGAAGCTGGTGGAGGCTGAGAATCCTGTCCTCCACGCCGGCGGCGGCATCCTGCTGGCGCAGGCTTCTGAGGAGCTGGCCGCACTGGCCGAGTTCCTGGAGATTCCTGTTTCCCGCACTCTGGCCGGCCAGGGCTGCTTGTCTGATCTGCACCCCCTGATGATTGGTCAGACCGGCTTCTGGGGTCTGGAGTTCACCCACTCCCTCACCACCAACGCCGACGTGATTCTGGGTCTGGGCACCCGCTTTGGCGAAGCTGACAGCTCCAGCTGGTATCAGGGCGTCACCTTCAACCCCGACAAGACTACCTTCCTCCAGATTGACATTGATCCCGGTGAGATTGGCCGCAACTACCCCGTGGAGATCGGCGCCCAGGGCGACCTGAAGATTGGTCTGGCCCAAATTCTGGAAGAGGTTAAGAAGATTTGCCCCGAAGGGAAGAAGCGTCCCGGTCTGCGGGAGAAGATTGCCCAGGCCAAGGCCGACTTCAAGAAGTCCAACGAGGCGATTTTCAACGACAGCCGCTTCCCCATGACTCCCCAGCGCATCCTGCGGGACGTGAAGGCCGTTATCCCCGAGGACGCCATCATCTTCACCGATGTTGGTTGGAACAAGAACGGTGTGGCGCAGGAGTTTGACATCACCATTCCCGGCACCATTCATCACTCCTCCGGCCTGGCTACCATGGGCTTTGGTCCCGCCGCCGTTCTGGGCGGAAAGGTGGCCGCTCCTGACCGTATCGTCTTGAACCTCACCGGCGACGGCGGCTTCGGCATCAATCCCACTGTTCTGGCCGCGGCTGTGGAGCACGGCATCGCCTGCACCTGGGTGGTTATGAACAACTCCGCCTTCGGCACCATCGCCGGCCTGGAGACTGCCAACTATCAGACCTTCTTCGGTACCAAGTTCCACACCCCCGACGGCGAGTCCTACACCCCCCAGTGGGCCGAGGTGGCACGCGCCTATGGCGTAGAGTCCATCCGCTGCGCCTCCGCCGAGGAGTTCCAGCCCGCCCTGGAGAAGGCCATTGCCGCCAACAAGGCCGGCAAGCCCTTCCTGGTTGAGGCTCCCATGGAGAACATCGTGGTCCCCACTCCCGGCTGCTGGAACATCAACGATATCTACTCCCCCAACGAACTGGTCAAGGAGGGCAAGCTGGTCAAGAAAGAGAACGGCCAGTATGTTGCCCCCAGCCACGCCAAGTCTCACAACGCTTAATCTTCTATTCTCTTTTTCCAAACGGAAAGGAGGCGCCCATACCGGGCGTCTCCTTTTCGTCTGTCCGCTTCCGGGAAAAGACAGGCAACGCGGTTGAAAAAGCGCATTTACACGTTTTCAACCGTGTTGCCTTAACATCAGCTTTCGGTAAATTCAAACAGTTCTTCCACCGATGTATGAAAAACCTTCGCAATATCCATTGCCAGCTTCAGGGACGGGTTGTACCTTCCGTTCTCCAGATGCACAATCGTTTCACGCCTTGCATGTACCAATTCCGCCAATTCGCTCTGCTTTAATCCCGCTTTTTCCCGAAATTCTTTGACCTTCGTTTTCAGGGCCATATCAGACTCCCTTACTGTCCGGCACGCAGAAGATCACAAATCGGTACTTCGGGGCCGCTCAGACCCCTTTGCTGTCCATCACACAAAATATGATGAATCGTATCACAGCCAGCGCCAGAATCAACCCAACCAGCGCATAGCCTGCCGCCGGTCCGTCTATGGCCTTGACGGCGCAGGCAAAGGCGATGATAATGACGGCGGCTGTCATAAGCTTCAATCCGATTGCATCTGCTCTGCGCAGATTTTGAATTGCCAGTTCGTCTTTTTCCTCTTTGTTGTACCTGTGGACACGGACTGCCTGCAACAAAAAGAAGACAATGGTGAATATCATGACCGTATTCTGAATCGCCTCATAGTAATTATGCCAATCCCTTCTGGCCCACATCCAGTAATAGCTGACCAGAAGCGCCGCATAAATGATTTTGGTTCCAACGATTTCCTTTAAGGTGACCTTGGACTTCATGTTCCATTCCTCCATGTGAAATATTTTTAACCCCGTAGTGTTATAAATATATCACTTGAGATGTGCCCTGTCAATTGTCAGATGTGAAATATTTATAACTCGATGCGCGGCTGTTTTTCACGCGGACAGCAAAGGAAACATGGAGGCGAATGGGAAATCAAGCGTTCTGTGGTTTTAGCACGGCGGTCTGGTTTGCCGTCTCGGGAGTAAGTTCCAACTCAGAGCTGGTATACTCCTTCACGTCGTCTCGCAGGGCGGTGAACTGGTCCAGGGTTCCAATCACGTCGTAGCCGAAGCCGTCGCCCCGGTAGTGCATGGGGATGACCAGGCCGGGGGAGAGCTCACCGGCCAGTTTGGCGGCCTGAGCGGCGTCGATGGTGTAGTAGCCCCCTACAGGGATGAGTAGGGCGGTGAGGCCGCTGAGCCGCGCTTTCTGCTCCGGGGTGAGCTCACATCCCAGGTCTCCCAGGTGGGCGAGGCGGCACTGGCCGTCGTCCAGAATGTGGATGGTGTCGGGGCCCCGAAGCGCCCCCTGCTGGTCGTCGTGCCAGGTATTGATGGTTTCTACGGTGAAAGGAGAGACCCCGCCCTGTTTCCGGGTGACGTTCTCCACGCCGCAATGGTCTCCGTGACCATGGCTGCACAGCACCTCGTCCGCAGTCTCTCGGACAGGAGCGTACCCTGGAACTTTGCCGTCCTGATAGGGATCCAGGACGATAGAGTAGCCCTGAGATTCCACCTTAAAGCAGGAATGGCCCAAATAGGTAATATTCATCGTGTTTCCTCCTTGAATAATGATGGCCGGCCGCTGTGGTTCCGGCCGTTTAAAATATAGCGGCAAAAATCTTTGCTGTGGGCGGAGAGGGGTCTGCCCCGGGCCAGTGCCAGATAAAACTCCCGGTAGGCACAGTTGTCTTGAATGGGCACCAGGGAGACTCCACAGGCCTCCAGCTGGGGGTCGTAGGGCAGGATGGATAACCCGAAGCCGCAGGCGACAAAGTTGGCGATAGAGCGGTCCTCGCCCATGCGGCAGGCCAAAATGGGCCTCACACCCAAGCCGAGCAGCATATTTTCGATGTAGTGGGTTCGGTCCACAGAGAGAATCAGCGGATACCGGCCAATTTCCGCCAGCGTCACCTGGTCCTGCTGCGCCAGGGGGTGGTCCGGGGGAGCGACCAGCCGCAAGGGGCACCGGACGAATGGATGAAAGCGAATCCCCGGCTGGTCCTCCATATAGGAGCACAGGCCAATATCGCTCCGTCCCGCCAGCACATTGCTGAGCACCTCCGGTGTGTTGGCGTGGCGGAGCTGAAAGGCAATTTCTTGTTCCCTGTGTCCCTGAGCGTAGCCGCGCAGGATGCGCGGGAGGTAGAGGTTTGCCACAATGTAGTTCAGAGAGATGTCCAGCACACATTTCTGGGGGTCGGTCAGATCCCGTACTCGGGCGCAGCCTGTGTCGATTTCGTCCATGGCGGTGAAGATGTGCTCTGCGAACACCCGGCCGAAGCGGCTGAGTACCACGTTTCGCCCTTGCCGTTCAAAGAGGGGGGCACCCAGCTCCAGCTCCAGAGCGCTGATGGACCGGCTCAGGGCCGGCTGGCTGACGCCCAGCAGCTCAGCGGAGCGCTGATAGTGCTGGGTATGGGCCAGACTCTCGAAATGGCGCAGCTGATGTAATGTCATAGCGTTCCCACAGGCGCAGGCCTGTCCTCCCGTCCAAAGAGATTCATAACCTTTTTGATATCAATACCGCCAGCAGAGGTGATTGCTTTCCGCCGTTCCACTCGTTATGCTAAGGATAGCATACTTTGACGGATTAGACAACAGTATGCGGATATTTTAAAACCCGGCGGCACCGGGGAACAGGAGGAAAACATAATGAGCTGCACTTCCACAAAAACGGTCACGATTGGAACTGTGGGCGCCGGCTATGCGGCGTACCTCCACGGAAACGGCTATGAGAAGGTGTGTGGGGTTTCCGTCCGCCTGAAAACCGTATGCGACGTAAAACTGGAGCTGGCGGAACAGGTGAAGGCCCGTTACGGTTACGAGCGGGCGGTCAGTGATTTCCGGGAGATACTGGCTGACCCAGAGATTGACGTGGTTGATATTGTCCTGCCTCCTTTCCTCCACACGCGCTTTGCCATTGAGGCGATGAAGGCAGGCAAGGACGTCATCTGTGAAAAGCCTTTGACCGGCTATTTTGGCGAGCCGGGGCAGGAAAATGTGGGCGCGACAGTGCCCAAGGGCGAGATGCTCCGGCAGTGCCTGGCGGAGATGGACGAGCTGAAGGCGGTGGTCCAGGAGACCGGGCGTAAGTTTATGTATGCGGAAAACTTTGTGTATGCCCCACCCATCCAGAAGGCTGCTGAGATTATCCGGGCGAAAAGGACCAAGCTGCTCTTTATGAAGGGGGAGGAGAGCCTCAAGGGCTCCAGCAGCCCGGTGGCCGGAAAGTGGAACCGGACCGGCGGCGGTACCCTGACCCGCACGGGAGCCCATCCCATGGGCGGTATGCTTTGGCTGAAGCAGCAGGAGGCCGCCGCGCGGGGCGAGGAGATCACTGTGAAAAGCGTGAGCTGCGACGTGGGCAGAGTTACGGAGTGTCTGAGCGAGGAGGAGCACCAGCACATTGCCGCCCGCCCCGAAGATGTGGAGGACTACGGCGTGGCCAGCCTGACCTTCTCCGACGGAACCAAGGCCCTGTGCATCGCCAGCGACGCCGTTCTGGGCGGAACCAAGAACTACATCGAAATCTATGGCAACAACACAGCCATGAACTGCAACATCACCCCCACCGACCTACTGAACACCTACTTCCTGGACGAGGACGGCCTGGAGGATGAGCCTATCTCCGAGATGCTGCCCAGAAAGCTGGGCTGGAATAAGGCTTTTGTCTCGGATGAGATTATCCGCGGCTATGTGGGAGAGCTTCAGGACTTTATGGAAGCGGTGGCCTGCGACCGGGAGCCCGCCTCCGGCTTCGCCCTGGCTTATGAGACTACCAAGGTGCTTTACGCCGCCTACCAGTCCGCCGAGGAGGGACGGGTTATCGAGCTGTAACGCACGGATAAGGGAAGAAGGCCGCCACACATTCGTGTGGCGGCCTCTCCTATCAAAGCAAGGAGCGCTATGCCGCTCGCTCATCCGCGTCCGGACTCGGCGCCCTGCCCAAGCAGGTGTCCCGTCCCGGTATCCGCAGGAAAGCGACTTTTGTATGCCTCCCTTTGGAGGCGGGGACAAACTGGAAATTACTCCTCGTCCATGCCGGGCTTGCAGAACTCGCCGAACAGCTCCTCGTTGGAGGGCATGTCGTAGGGCAGGGGACGGGCCACCCAAGTGGTGTTCATGTAGTGCTTCAGGGTGATGTTCTCGGAAACAATGTTGCCGCCCCAGGTGCCGCAGCCCATGGAAGACGTGGGGGGCATGCCGTTGTAAGCGGAACCGGAGTTGCCCCGGTTGTTGGGCTGACGGACCATGATGCGGGAGACGGGAGCGCACTGACCCAGGCGGTCGATGTGGCTGTCGTCCCAGGAGTAGATGCCGCAGGAGTGGCCCTTGCCACCCACGTTGAACATGGCCTGCATCATATCCAGAGCGTTCTGGAACTCGCCCTTATACTTGAACAGGGCCAGCAGGGTGGTCAGCTTCTCGCTGGAGAAGAAGTGCTCCTTACCCACGTTCTCGATGCCGCCGCCGGTGACGGCGATGAACTTGCGGTCCTCGGGGATAGTGAAGCCGGCGGCCTCAGCCAGCTTCTGGGGGCTGATGGCAACGGTGTTGGGCAGACGGTGGCCTGTCTCGTCCCACATGACGTTCTTCAGCTTCTCGGCCTCCTCCTCGTTGGCCAGGTAAGCGCCCTGAGCCTCGAGGGCCTTGACGAAGTCATCATAGATGTCCTCGCAGATAATCAGGTTGCCGTCGCAGGAGCAGCCGGAGCCGAAGTCAGAGGTCTTGGAGATGCGGGTGTTCTCAGCGGCTTCAGCCTGACGCTCGGGGGTGTTGCAGGTGTCGTCGATGATGACGGTGGCGTTGCCGGCGCCGGAGCCGTAGGCGGGCACGCCGGTGGAGTAAGCGGACTTGACCATGGGGCGGCCGCCGGTGGCGATGGTCAGCTGGCAGCGCTTCATCAGCTCCTGGGTCAGGGAGATGGAGGGCTCCTCAATGCCTTGGATGATGTCGGCGGGAGCGCCCTCGCGGACCAGGGCCTCACGGATGATATTGATGCACTTGTTGGTGGTTTTCTTGGCGCGGGGGTGGGGGGAGCAGATGATGACGTCACGGGCTTTGATGGCGTAGACCACCTG
This sequence comes from Lawsonibacter sp., assembly GCA_022793355.1. GTDB lineage: Bacteria > Bacillota > Clostridia > Oscillospirales > Oscillospiraceae > Lawsonibacter. Next base: position 7,428 of record JAAWCR010000026.1, read on the forward strand.
GCCGGCGGGGGTCAGGCAGGGGTTGGTGGTGGGCACCAGGGAGGCAATCACGCCCACGGGCTTGGCGTACTTCACAATGCCCTTCTCAGGAATCTCCTCGATGACGCCGACGCTCTTCTGACGCAGGCAGTCCCGGAGAATCAGCTTAATCTTGTTGCGCTTATTGCGCTTGGTGACCTTGTCGCCCAGGCCGGTCTCGTCCACGGCCTCGTCGGACAGCTGAGCCCACACCTTCATGTCACACACAGCGGCGGCAACGGCCTGGCACAGGCGGTCCACACGGGCCTGGTCGTAGGTGGCGATGATGTCAGCGGCCTTCTGGGCGCGGGCAACCATTTCGTCGAGCATCTGGATCTGTTCAGCGGTAACTTCTTTTGCCATGATGAATACGCTCCTTTTTCATTTTAGTTTTTGCGCCGGGGTTGTTTTCATGGCACTATTGTAGCGTGTGAAAGGCGGTAAGTCCAATACCGGGTTTCTCTTAAAGCATAGAGTTCATCTATCATATAGCCGTTCTATCACTGCGGTTTGGGAGATTTATACAAAAACCGACAACGCCACTTGTGCAAAGGGCTTAGACGGAAAAGCTTGCAAGAGAGACGGCTTTGGAGTACAATAGAAAAAAACTATAATGATGGAAACGGGGTTATTTTATGACGCTGCTTCAGCTGCAATATTTCAAGACCCTGGCCCGGGTTCTCCACTATACCCAGGCCGCCGCTGAGCTGCATATTGCTCAGCCCAGCCTGAGCTACTCCATCAAGGAGCTGGAGAAGGAGCTAGGGGTGAAGCTCTTTGAGAAGGACAGCCGGCACATCAAGCTCACCGTCTACGGCGAGCAGTTCCTGCCCTACGCTGAGCGGGCGCTGGATATGATTGACGAGGGGGTAGGGGTGCTCAAGCAGATGGCAGGCTCCGCCCAGCAGATTGTCCGGCTGGGTTATTTCCACTCCATCTCGGCCTCTCTTATTCCCTCCGTCATGATGGGCATTTACGGCCAGGAGAAGAACCAGAGCATCCGCTTTCAGTTCACCGAGGCCCCCTCCTTTGACCTGTTTCAGCAGCTGAAACGGGGGGAGCTGGACCTGACCTTCTGCCTGCACCAGGACCCGGACATTGAGTCTGTGACCATTATGCGCCAGCCCCTGTATCTGGCTGTGCCGGAGCACCACCCCCTGGCCAAGCGGGAGTCGGTCTGCTTCGAGGATTTTGCCCGGGAACCCATCGTTATGCTGGACAAGCCCAGCAGCCTGCGCCAAAAGATGGATGAAATTTATTTTCAGCACGAGCTTACGCCCAATGTGGTGTTTGAGGTTCGGGAGTGCAACGCAGCCCTGCAATATGTGGCGCTGCGCTTTGGAGTCTCGGTTTTGCCTCACGTGCCCGCTATGGGCAACGAAAAGGTGGTTACCATTCCCATCTCCGACGAAACCTCCTCTTTTGTGCGCACCGTCTGCCTGTCCTGGATGAAGAACCGCCCGCTGTCGCCGGCGGCCCGGCAGGTGCGGGACTACATTGTGGAACACTACGCTACACCGTGATCAGCAGCCGGCGTCTTTTTTTTGATGCCGGCTGTTTATCCGTTACGTCGTGTTATAATCCGCCGCGGCTCTGTCCTGAACTTACGATGGAGCAGCCACACGGGTTTTAAAAACTCCGCAGGACTGAATATAGTCCTGCGGAGTGTTTCATGCTTTGAGAACGGCCAAAACAATCTTAGAAAATACCCTGCGCCATCATGGCGTCGGCAACCTTCTGGAAGCCCACAATGTTGGCGCCGGCCACCAAGTCGTAGCCCAGGCCATAGCGCTCGGCAACCTCAACGGAGTTGTTGAAGATGTTCTTCATGATGCCCTTCAGCTTCTCGTCCACCTCTTCGGCGGTCCAGTACAGACGCTCGGCGTTCTGGGCCATCTCCAGCTCGGAGACAGACACGCCGCCGGCGTTGACAGCTTTGGAGGGAGCGACCACGATATGGGGCTGCTTCTTCAGGAACTCCAGAGCGTCGTTGGTGGTGGGCATATTGGCAACCTCGATGTAATACTTTACGCCGGAGGCGGCAATCTTTTCAGCCCACTCCATGTTGACGTCGTTCTGGGTGGCGGAGGGCATGTAGATGTCAACGTCTTTGACGCCCCAGCACTTCTGGCCGGCAACGAACTCGCAACCGAACTTCTCGGCGTAGGGGGCGCAGTGCATGGGATCCTTGGCGCGCATCTCCAGGATGAAGTTCAGCTTCTCCTCGGAGTCCACGCCGTCGGGATCGTGGATGTAGCCGTCGGGGCCGGCAAAGTAGGTGACCTTGGCGCCCAGCTCCAGAGCCTTCTTCATGATGCCCCAGCCCACGTTGCCGTAGCCGGAGATGGCCAGCCGCTTGCCCTTGATGTCCTCGCCGTCGTGCTTGAGGACCTCGCAGAGGTAGTACACCGCGCCGTAGCCGGTGGCCTCGGGGCGCATCAGGGAGCCGCCGGTGGCCACGGACTTGCCGGACAGAGCGCCGAACTCGGAAGCGCCCACGATGCGGCGGTACTGGCCGTACATGTAGTTGATCTCACGGCCGCCGCAGCC
>JAAWCR010000198.1 GCA_022793355.1 Lawsonibacter sp.
ACTCCTCCTTGAACCGAAAACTGAACAAGCTGCTTCAGCCCAGCTTCCGCCTCTATTTCAGCTGCCTGCTCCTATTTGCTCTGCTGTCCGCCATCTTCTCCCTGCCTCTGGCCTGTCTGGAGCTGGCGGCGGTGGCCTGCCTGGGCCTGTACAGCCGGGAGGACGCCCGCCGGAGGCGCAGGGAGATCAACAAATATCTGGACAGCTACGCCGGCAACGTGGACTCGGCCACCAAGGACACCATGATTAATTCGCCGCTGCCCATGGTCCTCTTCCGGCCTGAGAGCGACGACATTATCTGGACCAACGACCGATTCCTCCGCCTCACCGAGGAGCGGGAGCACCTGTATGACAGCAAGCTGTCCGCGCTGATCCCCGACTTCGACACCCGGTGGCTGATGGAGGGCAAGAACCAGTGCCCCGGCGAGGTGAGCTACGGCGGGCGGCGCTTCCAGGTCTACGGCCATCTGGTGCGCTCCGGCGGGCGCAGCGGCGGATTTCTGGCCACCACCTACTGGGTCGACGTTACCGAGCTGGTGCAGGTTCGGGACCAGTATCAGGCCAGCCGTCCGGTGGCGGCGGTGCTGCTCATCGACAACTACGAGGACCTGCTGAAAAACGTCTCGGAAAACGAGCGGTCCATCATTATGGCGGACATTGACGGGCGCATTGAGAACTGGGTCGCTGAGACGGGGGGCATCTTGCGCCGCTACCAGCGGGAGCGCTACCTCTTTGTCTTTGAGGAGCGCCATCTGGCCAAGTTTGTGGAGGGTAAATTTGACATTCTGGACTCCATCCATCAGGTGGTCAATCCCAGCGGTATGAACGCCTCACTGTCTATCGGGGTGGGCACCGGCGGGGACAGCTACCGGGAGCTGCTGGACTTCGCCAACCTGTCGGTGGACATGGCCCTGTCCCGGGGAGGCGACCAGGCGGTCATCCGCAATAAGTTCACCTTCGAGTTTTACGGCGGCCGCTCCAAGGAGACCGAGAAGCGCACCAAGGTAAAGAGCCGGGTCATGGCCAACGCCCTGTCCTCCCTCATCTCCGACTCCTCCCAGGTCTTTATCATGGGCCACAGGCAGGCGGACAACGACGCGGTGGGAGCCGCCGCCGGAATATGTGCCCTGTGCCGGAAAAACGGCATCCCCGCCCACATCATCCGGGAACAGAGCCCCACCCCCGCCCAAGAGCTGATTGACCGTCTTGTTCAGCTGCCCGAGTACCACGATTGCTTCCTCCCCGCCCAGGAGGCCCTGCTCATTGCCGACAACCGCTCCCTGGTGGTGGTGGTGGACACCAACCGCCCCGAACAGGTTCAGGCCTTGGAGGTATTGCAGTCCTGCAACCGGGTAGCGGTCATCGACCACCACCGCCGGGCAGCCACCTATATCGACGGGGCGGCTCTAAACTACCACGAGCCCTACGCCTCCTCCGCCTCCGAGCTGGTCACCGAGCTGCTGCAATACGTGATGGAGCCCAACCACCTCCTTCGGGCCGAGGCAGAGGCCCTGCTGGCCGGCATTGTGCTGGACACCAAAAACTTTACCATGCGCACCGGCGGGCGCACCTTTGAGGCCGCTGCCTTCCTCCGCCGCTCCGGAGCCGACACCGCCGAGGTGAAAAAGCTCTTCCAGAACGACCTGGCGGGCACCATCGCCAAATACTCCATCATCCAGAACGCGCGGCTCTATCGGAACAACATCGCCGTGGCTGTGGCTAGTCACCCGGTTGGCCGGGTCACCGCCGCCCAGGCGGCCGACGAGCTGCTGAATATCATCGGCATCGACGCCTCCTTCGTCATCTCCCCGGATGGGGAGCGGGTGAATATCTCCGGTCGTTCCATGGGAGACACCAATGTGCAGATTATTCTGGAGAAGCTGGGGGGCGGCGGCAATGCCGCCGCCGCTGGCGGACAGATCACCGGCAAATCGGCGGACGAGGTGGCTCAGGATTTGGCAAGGGCCATCGACCAGTATCTGGATGAGGAATAAGGCGCCGGGCTGGTATTCGTTCCCGAACCGGAAGGACAAAGCTATGTACAGCCCGCCCCTGCCAACGAAAACAACATCAGAAAGGATTTGATTTACATGAAGGTTATTTTACAACAGGACGTACGCGGCCAGGGCAAGAAGGGACAGTTGGTGGAGGTGTCCGACGGCTATGCCCGAAACTTCCTCCTGCCCCGAAAGCTGGCGGTCACCGCCACGGCGGAGAATGTGAACACCATGAAGCAGCAGGAGAAGGCCAAGAAGGCCCAGGAGGCCGCCGAAAGGGCAGAGGCCGAGGCCACCGCCAAGCAGCTGGAGAGCATTATGGTCAAGGTCCCCGCCAAGGCCGGCGAGGGCGGACGGCTCTTCGGCGCCGTCACCGGCAAGGAGATCTCCGACGCTCTGGCCGCCCAGCACTCCATTGCCATCCCCAAGACCAAGCTGGTACTGGACGAGCCCATCAAGTCCTGCGGCAGCTATCAGATCAAGGCCAAGCTGGGCTATGAGGTCAGCGGAACCATAAACGTGCTGGTGGTGGAGGGGTAACGCCTCCGCCCCTGCAGCAAGACAGGATAAGGGCCAGGAGGTGACCTCAATGCCCGCCCAAGACGAAGAACTGCTGCTCCGGCAGCTGCCCCACTCCATGGAGGCGGAGCACGCGGTGCTGGGTTCTATGCTCATTGACCCCCGCTGTGTGCCGGAGGTCATTGACAAGCTGCGCCCGGACGACTTCTATCTCCGCCAGAACAAAGAGATTTACGAAACCATCTACTCCATGTTCAACTACTCCCTCACCATCGACCCGGTGACGGTGCTGGAGAACATGAAGCAAAACGGCTGCTACGACGAAAACCAGTCCCGGAGTTATCTGCTACAGCTGATGGATACCACTCCCACCGCCGCCAACGTGGGGGAGTATATCGAAATTCTCAAGGACAAGACCCTTCTGCGCCAGGTGGCGGAGGCCGCCGACGGCCTCACCACTATGATTCAGGAGGGGACTGTCACCGGCCAGGACATTCTGGAGGCGGCGGAGCAGCGGATTTACTCCATCCGCCAGGGCCGGGCCTCTAAGGGGCTCACCCCCATCTCCCAGGTCATCATCGATGTATATGACCGCCTGGAAGAGCTGGCCGCCAGCGACCGGTCTATTCCTGGCCTGTCCACCGGCCTGTCGGACCTGGACCGGGCCATCTCCGGCCTGAACAACTCCGATCTCGTTCTCCTGGCCGCCCGCCCCGGCATGGGCAAGACCTCCATGGCCCTGAACATCCTGCTGGACGCGGGCAAAAAGTCGGGGAAAAAGGTGGCCTTTTTCTCTCTGGAAATGAGCCGGGAACAGCTGGCCCTGCGGCTGATTTCCAGCGAATGTTTTGTGGATAACAAAAAGCTGGTCACTGGAAAGCTCACCGACGAGGATTGGGAGAGCGTGGCCGCCGCCGCCGATTCCCTCAACCGCTCCTCCATTCTGATTGACGACGATTCCGGCGTCACCGTAGCGGACATTTTGGCCAAGTGCCGCCGGGTGGAGAATCTGGGGCTGATTGTGATTGACTATTTGCAGTTGATGCAGTCCGCCGGGGGCAAGACCCGCAGCGGGGACAACCGGCAGCAGATTGTCTCCGATATCTCCCGCTCTCTGAAGATTATGGCCAAAGACCTGAACGTTCCGGTGCTGTGCCTCAGCCAGCTGAACCGCGGCAGCGAGGGTCGCCAGGACAAACGGCCCATGCTCTCCGACCTGCGGGAGTCAGGGGCCATCGAGCAGGACGCGGATATCGTGCTCTTCCTCTACCGGGAGGGTTATTACAACAAGGAAGCGGAAAACCCCAACCTCTCCGAGTGCATCATCGCCAAGAATCGCCACGGCGAGACGGGGGTGGTGGAGCTGCAATGGACCCCCGAATTCACCACCTTCTCCAACATGGAGCGGCACCGGGAGGAGTACTGACGTCTCGCTTCGACGAAGCCCGAACCTTTTCCCGGAAGCATCCCCAACGGTATCGGGTCCGCAGCTTCGGCAATTTTCATTTTGTCACTGAGATACCCCCATCGCCCCAACGGCTGACGGAAAAGGAGGTCCCGCCATTGCGAAATACCGTTGAAGCCTTCATTCGGGAACAGGAGCTGATCCCCGCTGGCTCCACCGTGCTGTGCGCCGTGTCCGGCGGCGCGGATTCCATGTGCCTGCTCCATGTGCTCTACGGTCTGCGAGCCAGGCTGGGCTTTCGGCTGATTGCCGCCCACTACAACCACCGGCTCCGGGGGGCGGAATCCGACCGGGATGCCCAATTTGCGGCGCAGTTTGTCTCTCTGTGCTGTGGCGTCACCCGGCTGCCCGACGGCTCCACCCTGCCCGCCGTCCCCCTCTATACCGGCTCCGGCGACGTAGCCGGTCAGGCCCGGCTCCGTGGGACCGGCATTGAGGAGACCGCGCGGGACATGCGCTATGCCTTTTTGCGACAAACCGCCCAGGAGGCGGGCGCCGATTTCATCGCCACCGCCCACACCGCGAACGACAACGTGGAGACTATTTTATTCAACCTGGCCCGGGGATCCGGCCTACGGGGCCTGGGCGGCATCCCGCCCAGGCGGGAGGAGATTATACGCCCCCTGCTCACCTCCACCCGTCAGCAGGTAGAGGACTACCTGTTCCACCACTCCCTGCCCCACGTGGAGGACAGCTCCAACGCCAACGACGAGTACACCCGCAACCGCATTCGTCATCAGGTGCTGCCGGTGCTGGAGGATATCGCCCCCGGCTTCGCCGCCCGCCTGGCCGACACCGCCGCCCGCCTTCGGGCAGACGAGGCCGTTCTCACCGAACAGGCCCGGGCGCTGGCCGATGGGGCCGTCCCCTGTGACGGCGGGCTGTCCATAGACGTCGGGACTGTCACTGCCGCCCCAGACCCCATCGCCAGCCGGGCCCTCCGGCTGCTGCTTGGCCGCCTCTGGGGCGGGGACCAAAATTGCTCCTCCGTCCACCTGAACGCCCTGCTCAGGCTGTGTCGGAGCGTGGCTCCCTCCGGAGAACTCTGTCTGCCCCACGGGACCAACGCCCGCCGGGCCTACGACAGGCTGCTTCTGGTCCCCCGACTGGGTCCCATCCCCCTGAAGGAGCGGCCCCTGCCCCTGCCTGGCACGCTGAACTGCGGCCCCTGGCATATTTTTTGCGGCCGGGAAACCTACGACGGCCAGACCCAAGGGCCCTGGGACTTCTGGTTAGACGCGGCGTCTATTCCCGCCCTGGCAGTCCGTCCCCGGCGGACGGGCGACCGGCTCACTCCCCCCGGGCGGCTGGGCAAGACAGTAAAAAAGTGGATGATTGAAAAAAAGCTGTCCCGTTTTCAGCGGGAAGTGCTGCCGGTTTTCGACCGGGAGGGCTGCGCGGCCGCAGTGGCTGGCCTGGGCCCGGATTGGGCTTTTATCGCGAAGGAGGGGCAGAATGCCTGGCACATTGTAATTACTCAGGCTGAGTAGAGCCTTCCCCCTTAGTCCGTAAAATACATAATGGAAAGGAAGAAAATTTCCATGCTAGAGAACGATATTCAGGAGATATTATTTACAGAGGAGCAGCTGAAAAAACGCGTGAACGAGATCGCCCGGCAGATTGAAGCCGACTACGCTGGCAAGGAGGTCATGCTCATCAGCGTGCTCCGGGGGTCTTTCATCTTCATGGCCGACCTGTGCCGGGCGATCGATCTGCCCTGCACCCTGGATTTCATGTCTGTGTCCTCCTACGGCACCGGCACTACCTCCAGCGGTCAGGTTCAGATTACCAAGGATCTGTCCGAGGACATCACCGGCCGCCACGTCATCGTAGTCGAGGACATTCTGGACAGCGGCAACACTCTGAGCTACCTGCTGAACATTCTGGAGCACCGCCATCCCGCCTCCGTCCGGCTGTGCACCCTTCTGGATAAGCCGGAGCGCCGGGTAAAGCCGGTGGAGCTGCACTACTCCGGCTTTACCATCCCCGACGCCTTCGTCGTAGGCTACGGCCTTGACTATGCGGAAAAATACCGCAATTTGCCTTACATCGGTGTTTTGAAGCCTGCGGTATACGGGGGATAATAACTTTTGTAGGGGCCGCCCCCGGGCGGCCCATGCGCTATGTCAATGGGAAAGGACTATGCCTATGAGACGCTTCGGTCCCCGGGACATTATTTTGTACCTCTTGCTGGGCATGATGATATTCTTCGCCTTCTCCACCCTACAGCAGATGGACAGGGCGAACGAGCCCACCTACAGCCAGATCCGCACTTATTTTCTCCGGGAAGAGGTGGAATATTTCACCCTGGAGGACGGTACCCTCACCCTGACTCTCCGGGGGCAGGACGGCGCATCCGCCCGGCTGACCTACCACGTGGCCGATCCCGCCATCTTCCTCTACGACATGCGGGATCTGGTCAACGCACAGCTGGAGTCTGGCGTGCTGCGGGGGTTTGACTATCCCCCGGGAGTGGAGAGCTCCTGGTGGTACAGCCTGGTTCCCTACCTGGTAGCGGCGGCAGTGCTGGGCCTGTTCTGGTATCTCATGAGCCGACAGCGGGGCGCCGCTGGCGGGGGAAATCCTCCCAGCGCCGCTCGCTTTAGCCGCGCACGCACCCGCACCCTGTCCGACCAGGGCAAAAAGATCACCTTTGATGATGTGGCCGGGGCGGAGGAGGAGAAGGAGGAGCTGCGGGAGATTGTAGAGTTCCTCCGAGACCCCCAGAAATTCACCTCCCTGGGCGCCCGCATCCCCAAGGGCGTGCTGCTGGTGGGCCCTCCGGGCACCGGTAAGACCCTCATCGCCAAAGCAGTGGCCGGAGAGGCGGGGGTACAATTTCTGTCCATCTCCGGCTCCGACTTCGTAGAGCTGTATGTGGGCGTGGGCGCAGGCCGGGTCCGGGACCTGTTTGACCAGGCCAAGAAGGACGCTCCGGCCATTGTGTTTATTGACGAAATCGACGCCGTGGGCCGGCAGCGGGGTGCGGGCCTGGGCGGCGGGCACGACGAGCGGGAACAGACTCTAAACCAGCTGTTGGTGGAAATGGACGGTTTCGCTTCCAACGAGGGCGTGATCGTGCTGGCCGCCACCAACCGGCAGGACATTCTGGACCCGGCCCTGCTGCGGCCCGGACGGTTTGATCGGCAAATCTATGTTGGCTTGCCCGACATCAAGGGCCGGGAAGATATCTTAAAGGTCCACGCCAAGGATAAGCCCCTGGCGGAGGACGTGGTGCTCCGAGATTTGGCCAAGGCCACCGCCGGCTTTACCGGAGCTGATTTGGAAAATCTGCTCAACGAGGCAGCCCTCCTGGCTGCCCGGCAGGACCGGCACTTTATTCTCATGGCCGACCTCCATGGGGCCATGCTCAAGGTTATTGCCGGTCCGGAAAAGCGCAGCCGAGTGGTCACCGAGCACACCCGCAGGCTCACCGCTTACCACGAGGCGGGCCACGCTGTCGTGATTCACGAGCTTTCCACCGCCGACCCGGTTCACCAGATCACCATCATCCCAAGGGGTCAGGCCGGGGGCATGACCATCTCCCTGCCCGACGAAGATAAGGCCTATCAGTCGAAAAAGGAGCTCACGGAACAGATTGCCCGCTGCCTGGGAGGCCGGGTGGCCGAGCAGCTGGTGCTGGGGGATATCTCCACCGGCGCGGGCAGCGACATTCAGAGGGCCTCCTCCATCGCCCGGAACATGGTCATGCGGTACGGCATGAGCGACAGGCTGGGCAGCGTGGTCTTTGAGAGCGGCCACGACGAGGTGTTCATCGGACGCTCCATGGCTCAGGCAAAAAGCTACTCAGAGGAGGTTGCCGCCGTCATTGACGAGGAAGTGCGCACCTTGGTCGACCGGGCCTACGCCGACTGCGAGCACATCCTGACCCGTTGCCGCCGGGAACTGGAAATTACCGCACGCTACCTTCTGGACCACGAAACGATGGAGGGGGATGTCTTTGCCAAGGTGTTTGACCAGCCCGAGGCGGAGGAATTCGCCCCCTATCAGGACATTCCGTTTTAGCTCCCCAGTATTTTTTTAAAAACTGCCATTTTCCCCCTTTACAACGGACCGCAAATCTGCTATAATAGTTTAGTCTCTTAGAGATGTGCGTCCGTAGTTCAATTGGATAGAGCGTCAGATTCCGGTTCTGAATGTTGGGGGTTCGAGTCCCTTCGGGCGTGCCACGCCGGAGCAAAGTCCGCTTTGCTCCGGCAATTTTTTATAAAAATCGCGATTCGCTCCCCTTCCCAAATCGAACCCGCCGCGCTGGACTTCGAGGGTATGGAGCTAAAATAAAATCGCTTGTAATCTCTTATTGCAATTAAAATAACCCTGCCTGATCGAAACAAGTTGCTGTCAGCTGTTCGGTTTGGCAGGGTTTTTTGCCTATAGACGGTATGGTTTAAAGACTGTAAACTTGTTCGATTCAGGCGGCCAGCTGTCACCAACTGCTTGATTTGTCCCGCGTTATCCCTGCCGCGCCCTGAGCAGGGTCCAAACCAGACACGTTCGGCGCTTCGGGCCGGCTCATCGTCTCCCTGGCAGTCCTTTTGGCGTTCGCCGCATCCACCTTTCCCTCAGTGATGATGTATGCCACCACAGAAGTCACAGACACCACAGCGCCAGCCACCGAGTTGATGGTACTCTCGTCCAGTCCGAACACCATAGCCAGGCCGGTGATAATGCCTACGACCGCTGCCCACAGCTTACGGGAACTCAGCTTGCGTTTCCAGTCAATCTTATTCATTCCGTTACCGTTCCTTTCCGTGAATCATTTCTCCTCATCGTGTGCAGCCTGGTTGAGGTGCTCCTCAATCCGGTTCATAGCCTCGGTGACCGGGCCGTTGCAGCCCTGGTCCTTTAACCCCTGCAAACAGGCCAGCAGCCCATAGCAGATCAGAGTCTGTTCTCTGCGGATTGCTCGCAGTTCTTCGTGTTGTCTCCTGCTCCGCTGAACAAACTTGACGCACCAGAGGATCACACCGCCGATCACACCCAGCGCGGTCAACAGCTCCGCCAGTTTAATCAAAGTATTTGCGTTGATGGTTACTTCCATGTTCAGCTCTCCTCTCCGGCTCCCAAACTGGATACACAGCCCAGCTGATCGGCACAGACTTCCGGCGCTTCAATCAGCCAGGGTGATTTGGTACCCGAAAGCCTTGAGGCATTAAGGCTTTCGGGTTTTTCCACTAGGGCTTGTTTGAAACAGGTCAACATGCCCAAACGCCGGCTTTTTTCACCATGCTTTGCCAATTTTCCTTGCAATACATCCAGTATTCCTGCGTCAAATTGGCTTCGTCTGGCGAAAAAATTTCCCGCCGTCGGGCACAGTTCCATTGTTCAAACAGCGCCTAAAGTTCGACAATATCCATCTCTGCCCGCTCTACGCACAGAGGGACTTGGGCATTCAGAACCAGGGACAGATCCGCTGCGCAGCAATTGTTTGTACAGGGATGCAGAACGGCGATATGGTGCAAGGTCCGGGGACCATGGCTCAAGCGCTCCAGTGGAACGCACAGAGGCTGCGTGTCCGCAAAAGCACCGCAGGGCGACTGCCTGAGAAGGATGATCCCCGTTCCCCCTGCCGGAGACATCGCGCAGACGTTCAATGTGTACTGTACCACATAGGTCTTCCTTGGAGCGAGCCGAATCTGCCTGGGAACGCTCCTGTCCCAGCAGATGTCTCGCCCCGAGCGGCTCCGCTGTCTCCAAAGCAGCTGGGTGTCTGGCTTCCACAGCATTTTCTGGCCCGCCAGCTGAAGGGCGCTTTTTTCGCAGGGCGGCACCCTGTATGGGACTGGAGCGGGGGCAGGGTAGGGAACTGGATATGGCGGAGGACAGATAGGGACATAGGGGGCCGTCTGCTGCGGCGGAGATGGCGACGGAGGCTGAGAGGGGAACGCGGGCTGAGACGGGTCAGGGGGCTGAGATGGGAACGCCGGCTGGGAGGGCTCGGGCGGATGCGGGACAAATTCCAACACATGGTCCAGCTTGTTCTTCAACAGCATCTGGTTGTGTGTCACGGCCTCTATCAGGGCAGTGATGCTTTTGTGGGCGGCCAGCACATCCTGGGAGCTTGTTCCAGGCAGCGTTCCCAGGATGAATTGCAGATGTTCACCCCCGGCGTTGAGAATATGGCTCAGGGCAAGCTCTTCCATAGCAATACATGCGATTATCATAGTCAGAGCTTCTTCTCGTGTCATATCTGCCCCGTTTTTGGGAAAAGAAGGCATAGACATATTCAAAAACTCCATAGTACATCCCGGCGAGGCCGGGACTGAAATATGCGGCAGGATATCCGTGCCGCCGTCCTACCCTATGACAGCGGAGGCGATTTGGTTCCGGCTGGAACACGCCGCCGGGCCGTCACATATAGTATTTCGGGCGCGGCGCGGCGGAGCGTTTCGCTCCCCCCGCCCCTATGCTTCACAACGCGCTTCTTAAAATGAAAGGAGATTCTCAATTATGTCTCTGCCCAGCTTTCCCAAAGTTGACCCACCCATTGAGCGTGAAAACGCGGTCAATCAAATTCTCTCCTCCATCGCCATGGAGGAGCTTGGACTGAGCCATATCCTCAACGCTGAGGGCGAGAAACTGCAGTATATTTTGGGCACCCTGCCCGGTCTCAGCGGCCCCTCCGCCACGGTGGGCGACGTGCTGACCGCCACCGAGATCGTCCGCAGCATGCTGGAGACCGCCGTGCAGAACCAGCTCTTCCTGAAGGCGAAGATGCAGGG
>JAAWCR010000223.1 GCA_022793355.1 Lawsonibacter sp.
CGTCCACTGATAGCCGATGCCGTAGATGGTCTTGATATAGGTATCGCCCTCCGCCTCGATCTTGCCCCGGATACGGCTGATGGAGGTGGTCAGGGTGTGCTCGTCCACAAATTTTTCATCCACATCCCACAGCCGCTCTAAGAGCCGCTGCCGGGTCAGGACCTGGCGTGGATTTTTACAGAACAGGTACAGCATCTTGTACTCCATGGGGGAGAGGGTGAGCGGCTTTCCATTCAGGGTGGCGGCCTGCTCTGAGAAGTCCAGGAACAGCCTGCCGTCGTCGTAAAGATCCTTTGCCGGTTTGTGGTGCTCCAGCATGGCGAACATGGCGCGGATCTTCCGCTGCAGGGCTTCAATGGAGAAGGGCTTGGTGATATAGTCCACCGCCCCCGCCTCATAGCCCCGGAGCTGGTCGCGCTCCTGGTCGTTGGCGGTGAGGAAGATCACCACCGTGTCGGGGTGCTCCGGCTTGACAAGCTTGCACAGGTCGTAGCCGTTCCCGTCGGGCAGATTGATGTCCAACAGCACCAGGTCATACTCTGTTCCAGCCAGCAGGCTGGCGGCAGTCCTGGCATTCAGAGCGGGTGTAACCTCCCAGCCGTCTGCGGTCAGATTGTAGGCCAGAGTTTTATTCAAAAGGGCGTCGTCCTCCACAAGCAGTATCCGTTTCATAGCCCGTCCTCCTTTGGACTGTGTTCTCACGCTTCGCCTGTTCGCGACGTTCGCCTTCCCCCCGTCTCGGGGCGCAAACAGAACCGCTTTGCGGTTCCTGGTTTGTACCCCTCGCTCCGGTCCAGGCTCACTGCTCACGACGGCTCAGCGCTTACACAGTATAACAGAGAAATGTCCGCGAAATGTTACAGTGGTCTGTCTTTTTCAAAAAACTTTCGTTTTTTAATCTGCACCTATAAAGTGGACGGACAAGGCTGGAATAAGCCCCGTCCGTCCACTTCTATTCGGTAATTTTTTCAGACTTGCTCCTTAGATTTACCGCTCTTTCATATGGAAACCCATAAGAGCCTTTCCACCCCCTATGCTTCCGCAACCGTGGAAAAGGCAGGGCCGTTCAGAAAGTCACGGATTATCTGCTCTAGCCGCTCCGTAGACTGGTACGCCCGGCAGAATGAGAATTGCCGGGCGTATCCGTCAATCTCCTCCATGGCCGCCGTCACCTCTATGGCTGTTTCGATCGGCTTGGCGGTGGTAAAGTCCAGGCGGTCGGGAGCGATCCGGTGATTCTGGATGGCGTAGTTGACACGGCTGGCGCAATGGCAGGTTCCCTTTCCATACTCACCGCAGTATTCAGAAAGGAAATCAGCCATTTTTTTCCGCACCCTGGAAAGCCGCTGGCGGTAGGCTTCTGGGGTGATGCCCAGAATGTCCCCGGCGATCCGGCTGTCAACACGGAACATCGTCCCCAATATGAAGATGCAGCGGCTCTCCGGGTCCAGACATTGCAGCATGACGTTCGTGCAGGACAGCTTCAGCTCCTCGGCCAGAATCGCGTTCTCTACATTTTGGGTCAAGTCGGGCACATCCTGAATCTTCCCGTTGCGGATGTCGTCTCCATAGAACTCGAAGCTCAGGGGAAGCCGGGCGAACATATGCTTCTTATAGTCCTTGAGATAATTCACCGCAATGCGGAATACCCAGGTGGTGAAGGCACCGTCCCCTTTGAAGGAGGAGAGGTGGGTCATTACCTTGAGAAGAATATCCTGGGAAGCATCCTCAGCGTCATGGAATGTACCCAGCATCCGCAGAGACAGGTTGAACACCAGATCCTGCACACCCGTCAGCACCGTCTCCAGTGCAGCCTTATCTCCGGCGGTGGCCCGCTCGATTAGAGCCGATAGCTCTTGGTTTTCTTTTGTGTTCATAAAAACACCTCCTGAAAGATTAGGCGCTGTTTGAAAAATGGAAATTTGCCCGACGGCGAGAAATTTTTTCGCCAGACGAAGCCAATTGGACACAGGAATCCTGGATATATTTCAAGGAAAATTGGCAAAGCATGGTGGAAAAAGAGCTGGAGTTTGGACATATTAACATTTTCCAAACAAGCCCTAGACTGGCGTGAACCGAATCTGTGACAAAGCAGTTGAAATATGTTTCATAGATTGTGTCCGCGATTGACAGTATATAGGAAAGAGGACATTTTCACAATCAGTTATTTACAGATTTTCCTTTGGTTGAGAAAATAGATTTTTCCGCCTATCTGGATCATGTTGAACTGGTCGCAGCCGGGATGAAGCAAACAGAAACGCCAGGCCGCTTGATTATGCGTAAGTGCTTTTCATACGGGAGCGGTGCATCACCCACAATGTGGATTTTGAGTTCCGGCAGTGTGGAACACAGTTTATCAAGGATGGAAAAAACTACACACTGTCCACCCGCGGCTTATGCAGCCAAGCCAGAAAAGGAAATATCAACAATCGAAGCAGTCGCTGATTTTCAAAACATACTCACCAGTCCGGCCAGCAGGAGCATGACGGCCGGCACAGCATATTTCCGCGGGTGGTGCCAGAGGTCGCTTTCGATCTTCCACCCCCGGATGGGGCAGTACCACTCCAGCAGGACGGAGCCGGACGCACTTAACAGAGCGAAGGCTGCCGCCGTCAAAGCATGGAGCGGGACAATCCCTCCAATTTGAATCTGCCAGCTGCACAGAAAAACGATGTCCGCCGCCAGATTACACCCGAAAATGAACAGGCAATAGGGAATGCAGAACGCCTTGCCCTGCCCCGGCAGGAACCGCACCGCCCGCTCCAGTGCCGGGTCGCAGGACAGCAGGATGCAGATGGGGGTGTTCTGGGAGAGGATGGCAAAGCCGATGGGCAGGACAAACCGGGCCTCCATCTGTCCCAGC
>JAAWCR010000199.1 GCA_022793355.1 Lawsonibacter sp.
CCCATGGGGGAGAAATCCCCGTCATGGGCATTACTCCCGATGGGGAGTACCCGGTGATCAACGGGGAGAAGGGGCTGGTTACCCAATTCTTCGCCCGGAAGCTGCGCCAGACGGGGGACATCCGGCTGATACAGCTGAGCGGCGGGGCGGCCCACAACATTGTCCCCGCCCAGGCCTGCGCCGTGCTGGCCTGTTCCCGGGAGCAGGCGGAGAAGATTGCGGCCCGCCGGGCGGGCAAGGTGACGTGTACCCTTATCCCCGGGGGCGTGCGGGTGGAGGCTGAGGGGGTGGGCGCCCACGGCGGCACCCCCGGCGAGGGGGAGAACGCCATTGGCCGGCTGATGCTCTTTTTGTCCGCCCTGCCCCTGGAGGGGGAGCTGAGGAAGGCGGTGGACTTTTTGGCCAACAAGCTGGGCATGGAGTACGACGGCGCCTCCCTAGGGGTCGCCATGGCGGACGAGCTGTCCGGCGCCCTGACCGTGAACCTGGGGGTGATCCAGCTGGAGGGAGAAACGCTCACGGTCAAGCTGAATTATCGCTACCCGGTCACCCGCCGCTTTGAGGAGTGCGGCCCGCAGATAAAGGCGGCCTTTGCGGAGGCGGGCTTCGAGGAGACCCGCTTGCTCCACAAGCAGGCTCTCTATATGCCCGCCGACAGTCCTTTGGTGAGCAGGCTGATGAAGGTCTATGGCGAATATACCGGCCGTCAGGACCCGCCCAAGTGCATCGGCGGCGGCACCTACGCCAAAATGATACCCAACACCCTGGCCTTCGGTCCCATCTTTCCCGGTGACGAGGTCCGGGAGCACAAGCCCGACGAGTATATGGAGCTGTCCCGTCTGATGGACAACACCAAGATTTTGGCCAGCGCCATATATGAAATGGCCCGCTGACCGAAGGAAAGGAAGAATTTTATGAAAATAACCGAAGTGCGTCTGGGTAAAATATCCGTTCCCCTGCGGGTGCCCTTCAAAACCGCCCTGCGATCCGTGAACAGCGTGGAAGACGTGATTGTGGAGCTGCACACCGACACCGGGGCGGTGGGCTACGGCGAGGCCCCGCCCACCGGAGCCATCACCGGCGACACCACCGGGGCCATCGTCGGTGCCATACAGGACCACATTGCCAAGAGCATCCTGGGCCGCGACGTGGACGAGTTTGAGGATGTGCTTCAGCTTGTCCAGGGGTGTATTGTCAAGAACACCAGCGCCAAGGCGGCGGTGGACATGGCCCTGTGGGACCTGTACGGCCAGTTGTACAAAATTCCCGTATACAAGCTAATGGGCGGGGCCCGGAAGCAGATTGTCACCGATATCACCATCAGCGTCAACTCCCCGGAGGAGATGGCCCGGGATGCGATAAACGCGGTGGAGCGGGGCTATGACACCCTGAAAATAAAGGTAGGGGCCAACCCCGAGCTGGACGTAGCCCGGCTCACCGCCGTCCGAAAGGCCATTGGGGAGAGCACCCGCATCCGCATTGACGCCAACCAGGGCTGGGAGCCCAAGCAGGCGGTGCGTCTGCTGAACCAGATGCAGGAGAAGGGGCTGGACATCGAGTTTGTGGAGCAGCCGGTGAAGGCCCACGACTTCGCGGGCCTGAAGTACGTCACCGAGCGCTCCTATGTCCCCGTCCTGGCCGACGAGAGCGTCTTTTCCCCCGAAGACGCCCTGACCATCATGCAGATGGGGGCTGCCGACCTGGTGAACATCAAGCTGATGAAGTGCGGCGGGCTGTACAACGCCCTGAAAATTGCCTCTGCCGCCGAGGTCTATGGAGTAGAGTGCATGATTGGCTGTATGCTGGAGGCAAAGATTTCGGTGAATGCTGCGGTCCACCTGGCCTGCGCCAAAAAGATTATCACAAAGATTGACCTGGACGGCCCGGTGCTTTGCAGCGAGGATCCCATTCTGGGCGGCGCGGTGTTTGAGGAGCAGCGCATCACCGTCTCCGACGAGCCCGGCCTAGGCGTCAAGGGGGTGGAGGGGATAACCTATCTGTAACAATCTTACTTTTCCAATAAAACGCCGCAGGGCGCTTGCAACCTGGTTTCCACTGTGATATGATGAAGAAAAGCTGTCGAATCACAGCGAGGAAGCGAGGAGATGACCCTATGGCTGAATCCAAAAGCGCCCCTGCGGCGGAGAACAGGCTGCGGCCTGAGCTGATGGCGGAGGTGTGCCGGGCGCTGGATTTTGACCCGGCGGAGTTTGCCAGGCGTCACGCCGAGGAGTTCACCCGCCAGTATATGCGGGCGGACGGCATGCTCAAGGGCGTGGGGGATGGGGAAGAGATTGTCCTGTACCTGGCCAGACGGGTGAACGAGTGCCTGTCCAGGGCGGAGTACGCCCTGCTGTCCTACATCGAGTACGCGGGCCGGAGTCCCCAGGCGGGGGAGACGGACGGTTTCAACGACGCGGTGGCCCGCTATCTCCGTGCCCGGGAGAAGAATGGGGTGGACTGGCTCTACCTCTTTGAGCGGGAGAGCGCCAAAACGCCCTGCCTGGAGGTCTATCCCAGGATGTACGCTGCGGCCCACGCCATGTACGATTTCATCCTTGAGACGGAGGAGTTCAAGGAGGTGTCCTGGAGCGACGGCCCAAACACCTGGCCCAACCCGTCCAAAATGCGGAAGAACAAAAACACTCCGCCGGAATAGCCCGGCGGAGTGTTTTTGTGGGATTCCACCCTTGACGGGCGGGGAGCGGGGGGCTAAAATTTGGATATCATTAAATCATGTTTGGAGGAATTTCGGATGAGCAAACTATACACCTGTGCCGAGGAGCTGATTGGCAAAACCCCTCTGCTGGAGCTGAAGCGCATGGAAGCGCAGGAGGGTCTGGAGGCCCGTGTTCTGGCCAAGCTGGAGTATTTCAACCCAGCCGGCTCAGCCAAAGACCGGGTGGGCAGGGCCATGCTTGCGGAGGGGGAGGCCAGCGGCCGGCTGAAGCCCGGCTCGGTGATTATCGAACCCACCTCAGGAAATACGGGCATCGGCCTGGCCGCTGTGGCGGCGGCCCGGGGATATCGGATTATCATTGTCATGCCGGAAACGATGAGTATGGAGCGGCGGAAGCTGATGAAGGCCTACGGAGCGGAGCTGGTGCTGACCGAGGGGGCGAAGGGGATGCAGGGGGCCATTGACAAAGCCGAGGCGCTGGCGAAGGAGATACCCAATAGCTTTATCCCCGGGCAGTTTGTCAACCCCGCCAACCCCGCCGCCCATCGCGGCTCCACGGGCCCCGAGATTTGGGAGGATTCCGGCGGTCGGGTGGATATTTTTGTGGCCGGGGTGGGCACCGGCGGCACGATTACCGGGGTAGGACAGTACCTGAAGGAGCAAAACCCGGCGGTAAAGGTGGTGGCGGTAGAGCCCAAAGGTTCCCCCGTCCTCAGCGAGGGGCGGAGCGGCCCTCACGGCCTGGAGGGGATCGGCGCGGGCTTCGTTCCCAGCGTGCTGGATATCTCCGTCCTTGACGAAATTATCACCGTGTCGGAGGAGGAGGCCTATTCCGCCAGCCGGCTGATGGGCCGCAGGGAGGGCGTGCTGGTGGGCATTTCCTCCGGGGCCGCCCTGCACGCCGCCCTCCAGCTGGCAAAACGGCCTGAGAACAGCGGAAAAACCATCGTGACGCTTCTGCCGGACTCCGGCAGCCGGTATTTGTCCACGCCGCTTTTTGAGGGGTGAGCGGGCAGAACCGGAGCGGGACCGGAGAAGGTTCCCCCGGCGGCGCGTCTACCGCCGGATATCGTCTGTCGCGGGGTTGTCAATCAGCCCGCCGTCCTCTCCAAAGCGGGAGCCGTGGCAGGGGCAGTCCCAGCTGTGCTCGGCGGCGTTGTATTTCAAGGCGCAGCCCATGTGGGGACAGCGGGGGGCGGAGGGGGTGAGAAGTCCCAGGGCGGATTCCAGACCGTTGACGGCCAGCTGGGGCCGGAGGACGGTCCTGAAGGGGGAGAACAGCTCCGTCCAGGGGCTGTCCCGGCCAAGAATCTGATCGGTGAGGGTGACCGCCGCCGCCATGGCGGAGGTCATGCCCCACTTATTGAAGCCTGCGGCCACATAGAGGCCGGAGGTGTTTTTTGCGTATGGGCCAACATAGGGCACGCCGTCCAGCGTCATGCAGTCCTGGGCGGCCCAGCGGGCCGCCGTCTGAGCGCCGGGGAAGCGGGACCGGGCAAACTCTTCCAGCTCCTTCCAGCCCCCGCCCTGTTTGCCGGTGCGGTGGCTGCCTCCGCCCAGCAGAAGCAGATCCCCATCGTTGCGGAAGGACAGTCCCTTTTCCTCCTCGTCCAGATACATCCCGCCCACGTCGGGAGCATGGCGCAGGGCCAAAACATAGGACCGATGCTGGTAAAGCTTGAGAAAGTACCCGCCGTGCTTGTTGAGGAGGGGGAAGTGGGTGGCGGCGACAATCGCCTCCGCCCGGATCACCCCGCGGTTGGTAACCGCCCGGCCCGGGGCCAGTTCCAACACCTTTGTGTGCTCAAAAATTTGCAGTCCCTCAACCATAGCGGCGGCAAATTTCAGCGGATGGAACTGAGCCTGACGGGGAAAGCGCACCGCCCCCGCCACGGGGAAGGGGAGGGGCAGCTCGGCGGCGAACTGGGCGGCGAAGCCCAGCCGCTCCAAAGCGGCCAGCTCCCGGTCCAGCTTTTTCCGGTCCTTCCGGGAGTAGACATAGGCGTCCTTCTCCTCAAAATCGCAGGGGATGTCCCGGCACAGGGCGCGGTATTGCTCCAGCGCTGCTTGGTTGCACGCCAGGTAAAGCCTGGCCCGTTCCGTGCCGAATTCGCGGATGAGCTTGTCATAGATTAGCCCGTGCTGAAAGGTGATTTTTGCCGTGGTGTTTTTGGTGGTCCCGCTGCAGAGCCGGTCCGCCTCCACGAGG
>JAAWCR010000200.1 GCA_022793355.1 Lawsonibacter sp.
CGCCTACAGGAAACCGCTGTCTGTGTGATTGGCGTTGCACTGCTGCTCTCAAACCTTTCCTTATCCCTGTGGGCCGCTCTCGCTCTGTTTTGCCTTATGCTTCTGCTGTTTGTCTTGCCGAGGTTGCGGAGCAGAGCCTAATATATTTGCGGTATGGGAGATTTCCTCCTGTCAATCTTTAATTTACAAAGATTGATAGGAATACGTCTTTTGTACACGCCTACAAATTTTAAACCCCCACGTCCTACCCCAATTTTCAGCACGTTCAACACTTCAATTTGCAATATCAAAAATTAAGAGCGTTAGACGTTTGAAAAATTCAAACGTCTAACGCTCTTTTCATCCGTTCTCACCATGGCAGGTTTTCCAATTTATTCCTTTTTGTTGCCGTACTCAGGAGCTAACACGTCGATCCCGACACCAGCGCACCAAAAGTCAAGGAGCCAAGTCCGTAGCCAAAACCCCAAAATTTCCAAGGAAAGGTAGGGCTAGGCAGGCTATATCCCATCTGGCTACACCCCTCCAACGCAAAGAAAAAAGCCCTGGGCCATTGTGGCCCAAGGCTTTCTCTCGGTTTCCCTCTGGTGGAGATAAGCGGGATCGAACCGCTGACCTCTTGAATGCCATTCAAGCGCTCTCCCAGCTGAGCTATACCCCCAAACAAACGCTATACAACAGGCCGACCTGTTCAGCGCAAGTGATATCTTACCAGAAAGGCCGAGGTTTGTCAATGAAAATTTCAAAAAATTTTTGCTTTTTCTGAAACCACCGGATGGAGTGAAGAGAAAACTTCTTTCTGAATATGATTTATACCATTTCCTCCAAAAAAGTATCGACGTCAGGGGCAAATTGACCAGTGTGCGCATCTGCATCCTTGTATTTTTCTCCAAAATGTCGTATGATAGTAAAAGACACAAGCGCCCGGCGGGGCAATACGACAAAAAGGAGGCCACCCTATGGAAGAAACAAAAATGCTCCACGTCACTGTGGACGGTGAAACCCGCGCCTATCCCCAGGGAACACCCTACCGCACCATCGCGGCAGACTTTCAGGCCCATACGCCCTGGGACATCCTGCTGGTCAACCGGGACGGAAAGCTCTGCGAGCTCCACAAGGTTCTGGACCGGGACTGCACGCTGAAAATGGTTACCGCTCAGGACAAGCCCGGCATTCAAACCTATGAGCGCAGCGCGGTTTTTCTGATGCTGAAGGCCTTCTACGATGTGGCGGGCCGAGAGAATGTGGAGCGCGTCTCAGTGGAATATTCCCTCAGCAGCGCCCTATTCATTCTGGCTCAGGGCAATTTTACCTTGGATCGGCCCCTTCTGGACCGAGTGGAGGCCCGGATGCGGGAGCTGTCCCACCAGGCGCTGCCCATTGAGAAGAAGTCCATCGGCACCGACGACGCCATGGAACTGTTCAGCCAGTCGGGCCAGCACCACAAGGCCCGGCTTCTCAGCTTCCGGATTAACTCCCGGGTCAACATCTACTCCCTGGACGGCTTTGTGGACTATTTTTACGGCTATATGGCGCCGGATACCAGCTATATCCGGTGCTTCGCCCTGGAGCTGTTTGAAAACGGCTTTATCCTGCGCCTGCCTACCCAGAAAAACCCGAAGGAGCTGGGGCCTTTCCTCCCCTCCCAGAAAGTCTTTCAGGAGCTCCGCCAATCCACACTGCGTTCTCAGGCCCTGAACGCCTCCAACGTGGCGGAGCTGAACACCGCCATCTCCCAGGGGGACGCCACATCCCTGATTTTGACCTACGAGGCCATGATGGAGAAGCGAATCGGCGATATCGCCGCCGAGATAGTCCAGCGGAAGGAGGTCCGCTTTATTATGATTGCGGGCCCCTCCTCCTCCGGCAAAACCACCTTCTCCCACCGGCTGTCCACCCAGCTGCGCGCCTGCGGCCTGCGGCCCCACGCCATCGCCACGGACAACTACTTCAAAAACCGGGAGGACACCCCCCGGGACGAAAACGGCAACTACGACTTCGAGGGCCTGGGTGCCATGGACGTGGAGCAGTTCAACACGGACATGGTGCGTCTGCTGAACGGCGAGACGGTGGAGCTGCCCACCTTCAACTTTAAAAAGGGCATGCGGGAGTACAACGGCACCTTCCTCACCCTGGGGGAGGGGGACGTGCTGGTCATCGAGGGGATCCACTGTCTTAACGACCAGTTTACCCACTCTCTGCCCAAGCAGAGCAAGTATAAAATCTATATCAGCTGCCTCACCACCCTGAACATCGACGACCACAACCGCATTCCCACCACCGACGTGCGCCTTCTGCGGCGCATTGAGCGGGACGCCAGAACCCGGGGCCACAGCGCCCAGGCCACCATCCGGATGTGGCCCTCTGTCCGACGGGGGGAGGAGGAGAACATTTTCCCCTTCCAGGACAGCGCGGATACCATTTTTAACTCGGCCCTGATTTATGAGACGGCCCTGCTGAAGCCCTATGTGCAGCCGCTGCTCTTCGGCGTCCCCCGGAACAGCGAGGAGTATATTGAGGCCAAGCGGTTACTGAAATTCCTGAATTATTTTCTGCCCATGCCCGCCGACGACGTACCCAAAACCTCCCTCATGCGGGAGTTCATCGGCGGAGGCTGCTACAACGTCTGACAAAAGCAAACGACACCGCCCAAACGGCTCCGTTTGGGCGGCGCTCTTTTTTGTCCCGCCGGCTCATCCCCTGGCTACCGCCTCCGCAACCCGGATGCCGTCTACCGCGGCGGAGACAATGCCGCCGGCATACCCCGCCCCCTCCCCGCAGGGGTAAAGGCCCCGGAGTTCCGACTGGCAGCGCTCATCCCGGAGGATGCGCACCGGGGAAGAGGACCGGGTCTCCACCCCGGTCAGGACCGCGTCAGGGGCGGCGAAGCCCCGCAGCTTCCGGTCCAGCAGGGGCAGGGCCTGGACCAGAGTGTCGGTGACGTAGCCGGGCAGGCAGGGCCGCAGATCCGTCCAGGCTACGCCGGGGCGGTAAGTGGGCAAAACGGCCCCCGGCCCCTGTGAGGGATGGTTTTGCAAAAAGTCCTCCACCCGCTGGGCAGGGGCGCGGAACGAACCGCCCCCCAGCTGAAAGGCCGCCCGTTCCCACTGCTCCTGAAAACGGACTCCGGAGAGCACATCCGCCCCCGGAAAGTCCTCCGGCCCCACCCCTACCAGCAAACCGCCGTTGATGTTCTCACCGTCCCGGGCCCGGCAGCTCATACCGTTGGTGACCACGCCCCCCGCCTGGGAGGCTGCGGCCACCACCTTCCCCCCCGGGCAGACGCAGAAGGTAAAGGCCGACCGGCCGTTGGGCAAATGGCAGGCCAGCTTGTAGTCAGAGGGGGGCAGCTTGTTCCAGGCGGCACCGTACTGGCGCAGGCTGATATCCCGCTGCCGGTGTTCAAGGCGTACTCCAATGGCGAACTGCTTCTTTTCCATAGGGACTCCCGCCTCCCGCAGCATAGCGAAGGTATCCCGGGCGGAGTGGCCGGGGGCCAGGA
>JAAWCR010000201.1 GCA_022793355.1 Lawsonibacter sp.
AGAGAGCCTGCTTGTGGAGCAAGCGGGTCTCCTCGAAGCCCGCCTCCGCAAAGGCCGCCTTTATCTGCGGGCCGCACTCCTCAAAGCGGCGGGTGACCGGGTAGCGATAATTCAGCTTGACCGTGAGCGTCTCCCCCTCCAGCTGGATCACCCCCAGGTTCACGGTCAGGGCGCCGGACAGCTCGTCCGCCATGGCGACCCCTAGGGAGGCGCCGTCGTACTCCATGCCCAGCTTGTTGGCCAAAAAGTCCACCGCCTCCCTCAGCTCCCCCTCCAGGGGCAGGGCGGACAAAAAGAGCATCAGCCGACCAATGGCGTTCTCCCCCTCGCCGGGGGTGCCGCCGTGGGCGCCCACCCCCTCAGCCTCCACCCGCACGCCCCCGGGGATAAGGGCGCACGCCACCTTACCCACCCGGCGGGCTGCAATCTTCTCCGCCTGCTCCCGGGAACAGGCCAGCACGGCGCAGGCCTGAGCGGGGACAATGTTGTGAGCCGCCCCGCCGCTCAGCCGCGTCAGGCGGATGTCCCCCGTCTGGCGCAGCTTCCGGGCGAAGAATTGGGTAACCAGCCCCTTCTCCCCGTTGATCACCGGGTACTCCCCATCGGGAGTAATGCCCATGACGGGGATTTCTCCCCCATGGGTGGTGTAATACTTCATATCTGCGCTCCCCGTCTCCTCATTGAGACCGAAAATCAGGCGGACCCGGCGCTTCAGGGGCAGCCCGGCGTCCCGGAGGGCCTTGAGGGCGTAGAGGGCGCACAGGGCGGGGCCCTTGTCGTCCATAGAGCCCCGGCCGTAGATCCTGCCGTCCGCCACCCGGCCCTCGTAGGGCGGGACGGTCCAGCCGTCCCCCTCGGGCACCACGTCCAGGTGGCTGAGCACCGCCACCATCTCCTCCCCCCGGCCGTACTCGCACCAGCCCGCCTGCTCGTCCATGTTGTATACCGGGAAGCCCAGCCTTCGGGCGGTATCCAGCATGTAGTGCAGGCACCGGTGGACCTGCTCGCCGTAGGGATAGCCGCTGCCGTCCGCGGCCTCCACGCTGGGAATCCGGATGCAGCCCTGCAAATCCCGGATCAGGTCGTCCCTGCTTTGTTCAATCAGGTCATATAACTCCATTTCGCTCTCCTTACAGTTCTTCACACAACAAAATTTCCTTGGTGCGGTCAAATTCCTCATAAGTCAGCCCCCGGTCCGCCGTCTCCAGCTCGCCCACTTGGTTGTCGTAGGGGTCAGCCCGCCAGTGGGCCTTCCCTACCGTGAAGGGGGCCTGGAACTGCCGGTTGGCCACCATGCGGTAGGGGTCCAGATTGCCGAAGTAGAATTTCCGGCGCTCCTCCTTCCCCGCCCGGACGGCGGCGGTCCCGTAGGAGGGGTCAGCATACAGCCAGCCGTGCCCCGGCACATAGAATTGGGCCCAGTCGTGGCCGCCGCAGAAGTCGGGCTCGGCGGTCAGGCCGCTCTGCCACCGGGCCGGAACCCCAACGCACCGGCACAGGGTAATGAACAGCAGGGCGAACACCCCGCAGTCGCCGGTGAAGCTGCGGGCACAGTTCTCCGCGATGTTCTCCAGCCCGAAGTAGGCCGGCATGAAGGTGTATTTCATATTCAGGGTGATGAAGTCAAATATGCGCCGGGTCCGCTCCAGAGGGCCGTCCGCCCCCTCCGTCAGCTGGGCCGCCAGGGCCCGGAGATATGGGGTGAACACAATATGAGGGGCCTCCTCCTCCAGAAAGGGGGCCAGCTCCCCGCCCGAGAGCGGGGGCCGCGTCCCCGGTCGGGACAGGTCGTGAAAGCTGGCGGTGTGGATATAGGAGTACACCAGGGAGAACCGGGGGTTCTCCTGCCACCGTCCCTCCCAGCATACCGTCCGCTGAGGGGCGTCCTCCGGGGCCACAATCCCTTCGGGGTATATCCGCTCGATGGTAATTTCACTCTGCTGCTCACAGGCCGCAGGGAGGGGCAGATGGGCCCGGAGAAACATGCCGGGGGTGAACCGCTCGTCCTTGAGGCGGAGCGTGGCCCGGATGCGGATGCGGTTGGACAGGCTCCCCCGCTCCTTCATCCGGCGGACGCAGCGGTCCAGCCGCCCCTCCTCCTCACCGGCGCTCACCACACTCTCAACCCCGTGCATCTGAATGTTAGCCCGAAGAGCAAACGCCGGCTCCGCCTTGCACAGGGTTTCGAAAAAACGGGCAAAGTAATGGGGCTCCCCCTTTTGGTAAATCCAGCCAATCTTTCCGTCGTCCACCCGCTGGTCGAACTCCTCCCCGGAGAAGTCGGGAATGTGCTCCCGCACCCGGGCCAGGGCCTGGTCCCGGGTATAGGGGTAGTCCGGCGGGGTGCGCAGCATCATCTCCCGCTGGGCGGTCATACAGTCCCGCAGGCCCTGGGGCAGATTCGGGCGGGCAAGCCGCCGGTCAATCAGGCGAATCGCCCCCTCAAAGTCCCCATAGAGCTTCCGGCGCAGAATGTCCTCCGGCAGGCCCACGTTCAGGCTGCGGAAGGTATTGTTGATGTCCATAAACGCGCTCCTTTTCCCCGTTGTCCGTAAAAAAGCCCCGCCCCCACGGGGCGGGGCCCTCTCTCAGCAAATCAATTGGGCGAACTATTCGAGGGTAGCTAGGCTAGCATTTGCAGAATTGCGCCCATGCCCAGGCCGAAGAAGTTGCCGATGGCGGCGCCCAGCACGCCCATGATGACGCCGATGCCGGCGAAGGAGTCGTTATAGGCGCAGGCAATGATGGGGGCCGAGGCCGATCCGCCAATGTTGGCTACCGAGGCGGTGGACACCATGCACAGGTCCCAGTGGAAAATCTTGGACAGGAGGAACATAAGAACCACGTGGACCACCAAAATCAGGAAGCCGTAAAGCACCCACATGGGGGCGTCGAACAGGGCGTTCAGCGGAGCCTGCGAGGCCAGCATGGCCACCACGGCATAGAGCAGGATGCTGGACAGCTCCTCCACGGCGGGCAGCTTGCCCAGGGGAGTCATGGCGCAGATCAGGCCCAGGACGGTGACAAAGACGGTGGTGCAGGTGCCCTTGTCGAACATAGCCAGGCCCACGGATTCAAAGCCGGTATTCATCGCCAGGCCGACCTTTTGAGACAGGGCGGAAACGATAAGCGCCAGGCCAATGAGGAACACCCAATCCGCGCCGGTGGCCTTCTTCTGCTCCTTGGCCACCTCGGCGTTGGCGGCCTCGGCCAGGGCGTCCAGCTTGGAGGTGTCGGCCTTGGCGGCCTTGTTCCACTTGCCGGAGTGTTTCACCATCATCAGCAGCAGGGCAATCCACACCGAGTAGCAAACGGTGTCCAGCGCAAGGGCACAGGCGTAGGCGCCCTTGTCAATCAGCTCGCCGTAGCTGGCCTCCATCGCCGCCATGTTGGCGGAGCCCCCCACCCAGGAGGCGAACAGCGCGGCTGTGGCGGCCCAGGTCCTTTCGCCGCCGCCCATAGCTTCCTTGAGGATGGGGAAGAACACGACGAAGCCAATAGCCAGAGTGAGCGAACAGCCCAGGAAGATGGCGATGAGCCGCCCGCCCAGCTTGGCAATCTTTTTAAAGTCGCAGCGCAACAGCATGACGAAGATCATGGCGTAGAGCAGATTATTCTTCAGCACACCGTAGGCGGCGCTGACGCCCTCGGAATTGAACATGCCGGCGGTGCAGCAGATCATACCAATTAGGTAGATCCACACCAGCGGGGGCATAATGTCGAAAATCTTCCACTTGGCGTACTTTTGCAGGGCCAGCAGGCCGCCGCACAGGAACATCAGAAACGCGATGTAAGTAAAACCATTTTCAATCACAAACACAATACTCTCTCCTTTTCTCGGTCACTTATTACTCCTTCCAAGCGTCAATTTCCCGGCGGGCACCCCCCTCTCCGCATGGCCCGGTAGCGCTTGAGCGCGTCCCGGTAGGATACCAGCACCGCCCGGCGGGAGGACCCGCCATACCGGCGCTCCAGCACCTCCTCCAGCCAGGCGTCGATGGAGGGAAAATGCTGGCCCAAAAACAACTTGCGGAGAAAATTCTCCGTCAAGTCCAGGGTGTGGGTACAGCTGAAGGCCACCACCTGCTCCGTCCGCTCGCTGACCTCAAAGGCCAGGTAGAAGGAACCGTATATCTTGGTAATGGCGTTGTCCGCATTGGTGCGGGATTCCCCTATGACAAAGTAGGTCCTGGTCTCCGCGCCCCCCGGGCCCTGTTCCAGTTCATAGTCGTTCATCATTTTGTCTCCTTTTCAGGTGGGGGTTTCCTGGAGCAGCATGCCCAGAAACGGCCAGCCGCTTCTTACCAGATGTACCCTTCAAAGCAGCTTCTCCGGGTCGGTATACTCCAGACCCAGAGCCTCGGCTACGCCGGCGAAGGTACACCGGCCCTGGCAGCAGTTTAGGCCGGCCAGCAATCCCCGGTCCGCCCGGCAGGCCTCCACCACGCCTTTTCCGGCCAGCTCCAGGCCGTAGGGAAGGGTGGCATTGACCAGGGCAAGGGTGGAGGTGCGGGACACCGCGCCGGGCATGTTGGCTACGCAGTAGTGGACGATACCGTCCACGGTAAACACCGGGTCATCATGGGTGGTGGGATGGGTGGTCTCCACGCAGCCCCCCTGGTCCACCGCCACGTCCACCACTACCGCGCCGGGCTTCATGGCGGACAGGTCCTCCCGCAGCAGCAGCTTGGGAGCCGCCCGGCCGGGCAGCAGCACCGCGCCCACCACCAGGTCGGCCTGCTCCACCGCCCTGCGCACATTCTCCCGGGTGGAGCATAGGGTGGTAATCCGCTTGTCGAAAATGTCATCCAGATAGGCCAGCCGGCGCAGGTTCACGTCCAGCACGGTGACGTTGGCCCCCATGCCCACCGCCATCTTGCAGGCGTTGGTCCCCACGCTGCCGCCGCCCAGGATGACCACGTTCCCCTTCTCCACCCCGGGCACGCCGGCCAGCAGCACGCCCCGGCCCCCGAAGGTCTTTTCCAGGTACTTGGCCCCCTCCTGAACCGCCATCCGGCCGGCAATCTCGCTCATGGGGGCCAGACAGGGCAGCCCACCCTCCCGGCCGATAATGGTCTCATAGGCTACGGCGTCCACTCTGGCGTCCAGAAGGGCGCGGGTCAGCGGGCCGTCGGCAGCCAGGTGGAGGTAGGTGTACAACAGCAGCCCCTGCCTGAAATACCGGTACTCCGGCTCAATGGGCTCCTTCACTTTGACAATCATGTCCGCCCCGGCCCACACCGCCGCCGCCTGCTCCTCAATGCTCGCCCCGGCAGCCCGGTACTCCTGGTCCGTGAAGCCGGAACCCAGCCCGGCCCCCTGCTCCACCACAACCGTGTGCCCCGCCCGGACATAGGCGCTCACCGCCCCCGGGGTCAGTCCCACCCGAAACTCGTTGTTTTTAATTTCTTTGGGCAGCCCGATAATCATGACGACGCCTTCTTTCTCTATTTTTCCAAATAATAAAACCCAGCCGAAATAAACAGCAGCTGTGTGGAAGGCACGACCACATTGCCGTTTATTTCTGCTGGGTTTCAGTCACGGTAATGAATGCGAATACACCGCATTAAGTGATTTGAAGCAGCAAGCTATGAAGTTTGTTCATTTGATGGTCACAGTATACAACTCCCAGCCGCCTCTGTCAAGAAAAATTTGGCTAAATAATATATTTTGTGCAGATTGTACAGTAAAGCAGTACGCTAAATCGCCGCAGCAGTCCTCAGGTCAGGGCCGTTCCCACCTCCTCCGGGGGAACGCCCAGCAGCAAAAGCGCCCCCGCCGCCGCCAGGGCGGCCAGCTCCTCCTCCCCCGGCGCTAAGACCAGCGGGAACTCCTGCCGCTCCACCACCCGGCCGTCCACCGTTACCAGCTCCCGCTGAAGGGCGGCCCAGAGAGTGTCCCCCTCCCGGCTGGAGATGGTCAGGCTGTCCCGTGGGGACACCCCATAGCTTACGGCGCTGGCCGCCCGGGGGAGCACGCCCCCCATCCCCCCGGGCAGCAGCACCGTGCGGCACTGCCGGGGCATCCGCATTCCCCGGACCGCCGCCCGGGGGGACACCACCAGCAGCGCCGGCTGGTTTTCGCCAGAACACCCGCCCCGCGGGACGCCCCGGGCCGTCAGCCCCCGCAGGACAGCCGCCTCAATACCCTCGCCCGCCTCCAACACCTGAAAACATTCCATATTTCTCTCCCCTTTCCCGTCAGTCTGCGCCGTTTCGCGGATTTTATACGTTGACTTTTTCCCCGCCCTTCTGGTAATATAAAAAGGATATATTGGATCGGGCCACCGCGCCCGGTTATAAATGTGAGGTATCACCATGGCACAGAAGAAGAACTACGGCAACGACTCTATCTCCGCCCTGAAGGGGGCTGACCGGGTGCGCAAACGCCCGGGCGTCATTTTCGGCTCCGACGCTCTGGAGGGCTGTGAGCACGCCGTTTTTGAGAGTATGTCCAACGCCATCGACGAGGCCCGGGAGGGCCACGGCCAGCTCATTACCGTCACCCGGTTTGAGGACGGCTCCATTCAGGTGGAGGACCAGGGCCGGGGCTGCCCCGTGGACTGGAACGAGAAGGAAGCGAAGTTTAACTGGGAGCTGGTCTTTTGCGAGCTGTACGCCGGCGGCAAGTACGACAGCGGCAGCGGCGACAGCTATGAGTATTCCCTGGGCCTCAACGGCCTGGGCTCCTGCGCTACCCAGTACGCCAGCGAATTTATGGACGTTACCGTCTGGCGGGAGGGGAAGAAATACACCCTCCACTTTGAAAAGGGGGAGAATATCGGCGGGCTGAAAAGCGAACCCACCGACCGGGGGAAAAAAACCGGCACCACCATCCGCTGGAAGCCCGACTTGGAGGTGTTCACCGACATCGCCATCCCCGTAGACTACTACCTGGACGTGATGAAACGACAGGCGGTGGTCAACGCTGGGGTCACCTTCCGGCTGAAAAACCAGGTCGGGGGGAAATTTGAGACCACCGACTTCATGTATGCCAACGGCATCATGGACTACGTCACCGAGCTGGCCGGAGAGGACAGCCTCACCTCCCCCGTCTTTTGGCAGACGGAGCGGAAGGGCCGGGACCGGGCGGACAAGCCGGAGTACAAGATGAAGCTGTCCGTCTCCTTCTGCTTCTCCAACCGGGTGCAGATGATTGAGCACTATCACAACTCCTCCTGGCTGGAGTATGGCGGCTCCCCGGACAAGGCCGTCCGCTCCGCTTTTGTCTCCGCCATCGACGCCTATCTGAAGCAGCAGGGAAAGTATAACAAAAATGAGGCCAAAATTTCCTTTCAGGATATTCAGGACTGCCTGGTGCTGGTGACCAACGACTTTTCCACCGCCAACGCCGTCTCCTATGAGAATCAGACCAAAAAGGCCATCAACAACAAGGGCATTCAGGAGGGTATGACTGAGTTCCTCCGAGCTCAGATGGAGGTCTACTTCATCGAAACCCCCGCCGACGCCCAGAGAATCGCCGAACAGATCCTCATCAACAAACGGGCCAGAGAGAACGCGGAGAAAACCCGGCTCAACCTGAAAAAGAAGCTCACCGGCTCTATGGACATCTCCAACCGGGTGCAGAAGTTCGTCCCCTGCCGCACCCGGGACGTGAACCGCAGCGAGCTGTATATCGTGGAGGGCGACTCGGCCCTGGGCAGCGTGAAGCAGGCCCGGGACGGGGAGTTTCAGGCCATTATGCCCATCCGGGGCAAGATTCTCAACTGCCTCAAGGCCGACTACGGCAAGATATTCAAAAGCGAGATCATCACCGACCTGCTGAAGGTGCTGGGCTGCGGGGTGGAGGTCCAGGACAAACGGGCCAAGGACATGGCCGCTTTCGACCTGGGCGCCCTGCGGTGGAACAAGATTGTCATCTGCACCGACGCCGACGTGGACGGCTTCCAGATTCGCACCCTGGTGCTCACCATGCTCTACCGCCTAACC
>JAAWCR010000202.1 GCA_022793355.1 Lawsonibacter sp.
CAAAAAACTCTTGCTTCATCCTTTCTGCTTCTGTTTGATGGGAAGTGGCTGCTTGTTCGAGGCAAATTGTCTCATTCTCGATGATCATACGTGAAACTCCTTTCGATATCGTAAATCAGAAAGTGTTGTATCTGGAGTAAGGGCTACATTTAGAGCGTGGCCATCCCAAACGAAGCTGTGCTTCTCATAGAAGCGCCGGGCGCGGGTGTTTTCCCGGAGGACGTAGAGAAAACAGCCGGGGTATTTGGCGGCCTTCAAATGCTTTAAGACTTCTCCGATGACAAGGGAACCGTATCCCTGTCCCCAACTGTCCGGGTGCCCGTAGAGGGACACCAGCTCACCCCAGCTGGCAAGATCGGGGGAGCTGAAGGTACAGATGGTATCCCCGGCGGAACGGTCCACCCGGGCGGGGCCGTAGGTAGCGCAGCAGAGGGGAATGTCACCGGAGTAAAGCAGGAGACCGTGGTAAACGCCCTCCTCATAATTTTGACGGAATACCGAAGTCCAACGGCTGTCGGTGATTTCCCGGGCCATATAGTCCGCCGGGATGCTGTCCCGGTAGGCTGCCCGCCAGCCCAGGGCGTGGAGGAGGGACATATCACGAAAGTGACGCTCTTCACAGGCGTCAATCCATCGCAGTTCTTTCATAAAAGCAGTTCCTTTCTAAAAGAAGCGGACGGCTAATGGCCGTCCACTATTTTATCCCAGTCGGACAATTTGTTCAATGGGCAGGGAGCAGAGAGCGGCCTGAGCCTCGCTGCGCAGGCCGTGTTCGGCGTTGATGGCCTCCATAATGGGGCCGCGCAGGTCGGTGGGCACCACAATGGCTACAATCTCCCGTTCGGCCTTTAATTCCACCTCATAGGCCTGTTCCAGTTCCTTACGACCGGAGAGGCGGCCTTTGATGACGGTGCCGCCCCGGGCCCCGTGGGCCTTTGCAGTGGACATCACGTCGTCGGTGCAGCCCCTGGCGCATACCACTAAAATCAGGCTGTTTTCCGTACGCTTCATAGTTTCTCCCTCCTTATCCTTCAGAGTCTCGGCGTGGTAGGCGGCTAGATTGGCAATCAGGCTGTTCAAGCCTGACACCGGAATGGAGACCACGATTCCGGCCCCGCCGGTGTGGCCGCGCAGATCGTTGTCCAGGTCGTGGAGCAGCTGTTTGGCCGCCGAAGCGGCGGCGAAGCTGATCAGCACATCCTTTTCGCTGGAGCCGAGGCCTAAAATATCCATAATTTCCGAGGTGGCGGTGCCCTTTCCGGCGCACTGAAAATGGATGGGCACATACCGTTTGCGGTACAGCCGCAGCATAGCGGAACCCTGCCCGCGCTCTACAATGGAGAGGATTACTTTCATTGCTTCCATTGCCATTCTCCTCTCAATCGAAGTAGATAATCGCATCCTCCACCCGCTCCATGCGGGAGCGCAGGCGGCGGCGAGCCAGCTTGTGGTGAATTACGCTGGAAAGGCCCATAACCTGAATGGTGACCAAGGGGGTCATGGCGACCATGGCGACGATGCCGAAGGCGTCGGTCATCATGTTCCCCCCCAGCGCGTGACAGGCCCCCTGGGCGAAGGGGAGCAGGAATGTGGCGGTCATAGGTCCGCTGGCTACGCCGCCGGAGTCAAAGGCGATGCCGGTGAACATGTCAGGCACCAAGAAGGTGAGCCCAAGGGAGATGGCGTAGCCGGGGATAAGGAGCCAGAAGATATTCAGGCCGGTGAGCACCCGCACCATAGCCAGCCCCACGGAGACGCACACGCCGATGGACATAGCCAGGCCCATGGCCCGCTGGGAGATGGAGCCGTTGGACACCTCCTCCACCTGTTTGGTGAGGACGGCTACAGCGGGCTCGGCCTTGACAATGTAGTAACCGATGAGCATGCCGATGGGAATGAGCAGCCATTGCTGTGCACCCTGGGCGATGGTGGCTCCGATCAGCTGGCCGGCGGGCATAAAGCCCACGTTCACCCCGCAGAGGAAGAGGACCAGCCCCAGGTATGTATAGAGCAGGCCGGCCCCGATACGCATCAGCTGGCCCCGTTTAAAGCGGTGGGTGAGAAGCTGAAAGACGAGAAACAGCCCGGCCACAGGGAGGAGGGCAGTGGCGACCTCCTGCAAATAGGTGGGGAAGGACTGAAAAAAGTATTGGGCGGCCTGGGCGGTGGTGGGGATACTGGGGATGACACTCAGGTGGGAGGCCGCCTCCTGGGGCTTGTAGATGATACCCAGCAGCAGCACACACAGGATGGGCCCGATGGAGCACAGGGAAATGAGGCCAAAGCTGTCGCTGGCGGAATTTTTGTCGCTGCGGGTGGAGGCGACGCCCAGGCCCAGGGACATGATAAAGGGGACCGTAATGGGGCCGGTGGTGACGCCGCCGGAGTCAAACGAGACGGGAATAAAATTTCCGGGCGCCGCGGCGGCCAGGAGAAATACGGCGCAGTAGAGGATCAGCAGCACCCGGCGCAGGGGGATGCCCTTCCGGATACGCTGCGTAGCCGCCACCAGAAACAATCCCACGCCCACCGCCACGGTGACAATGAGTACCGTACTGTGGATGGCGGGCACCTGTTTGGAGAGCACCTGGAGGTCGGGCTCCGCCATGGTGGTGAGCACGCCCAGCAGGAAGTAGACCAGCACAGGGACGATAAGCCGCCGGCTTTTGCTGAGAGTGGAGCCCACGCCCTCGCCCATGGGGATCATAGACATATCCACGCCCAGGGTGAACAGTCCCATCCCCCCTACCAGCAGAATGGCTCCAAAGAGGAACAGCACCAGAGTGCCCGGGTCCAGCGGCGCGATGGTGATGGACAGCAGGAACACAATGGCGGTGATGGGAAGCACAGAGGCCATGGATTCCTGTATTTTTTCCATAAGCTGTTTGTTGAGGCGCAACGGCGCCACCCCCTTTCCAACGCAAAAGGATACTTCATTATACCGGAATCGGGGAAAGGTTCCTAGATTCTTTATACAATCTTTATACTGCTCCCTGTTTTTTAACGGCGGGGCAGGGCAAAAGGTGGACGGTTCCTGTTGCGCGGTCTGAAAATAAGGATTGTAATTTTGCGGGGAAAGAAATATAATAGACGTAGATTCAGCGGAAATAAAATGAGGAGGATATTGGAGATGGCCATGGAGTATAGAAACCTGATGGAGGACATCGTGCTGCAAAATCTGGATTCGGTAATGGCGGCGGAGGGGGGCTGCACCTGTGATTTCTGCAAGTCAGACGTGGCGGCCTACGCCCTGAACCATTTGCCGGCCCATTACGTGGCGACCCGTCAGGGCCGGCTGATGGTCAAGCTGCAAAGCTATGAGCTGCAATCCCGGGCGGACGTAGTGGCGGCTATCAGCGAGGCGGCGGTTATGGTGTCCAGGAATCCCAGGCACGGACGTGAATAAAGGAACCGTCCCGCTTGTTCGGCGGGACGGTTTTTTAACGCAGAAACAGCCGCAGCAGCTTGTCCTTGGTCGGAGTATAGGGAGCGTACCGGATGGGCGGGTCCATCCAGACGGATTTTTGAACGATGCTCTTCCGGTGGGAAAATGTCTCAAAGCTCTCCCTGCCATGGTAGCTGCCCATGCCGCTGCTCCCCACACCACCGAAGCCCATGCGGCTGGTGGCCAGGTGGATGATAGTGTCGTTGATACACCCGCCGCCAAAGGAAGCTTTTCGGAGAAACATCTGCCGGACCTTTTTGTCCTGGGAGAACAGATACAAGGCCAGGGGGTGGGGCCGGGCGTTGATAAATTCCAGCGCCTCCTCCGCCCGGTCAAAGGTAAGGACGGGAAGTACCGGTCCAAAAATTTCCTCCCGCATCACCGGGTCCTCCGGGGATACGTTGTCCAGCACGGTGGGCTGGATTTTCAAGGTATCCGGGTCGCCCTTGCCGCCAAAGACCACCTTGGACTGGTCGATAAGGCCCATCACCCGGTCAAAGTGCTTCCGGTTGACCATACGGACATAACCCTGGTTGTCCAGGGCGTCGGTGCCGTACTGGACGGCCACCCACTTGCGCGCATGGGCCAGAAAACGGTCCTTGACCCGCCGGTCCACCAGCAGATAGTCCGGGGCCACGCAGGTCTGGCCGCAGTTGAGCAGCTTGCCGAACACCAGCCGCTTGGCGGCCAGGTCCAGCTTGGCGGTGGCGTCCACAACGCAGGGGCTCTTGCCCCCCAGCTCCAGGGTAACGGGGGTGAGGTGCCGCGCCGCTTTCGCCATGACCTCCCTGCCCACCTCCACTCCGCCGGTGAAGAAGATATAGTCGAATTTCTGGTCCAGCAGAGCCTGGTTTTCCGCCCGGCCTCCCTCGACCACAGATACAAGCTCCGGAGGGAAGCAGTCGGACAGAATGTCCCGGATGACCGCGGAGACGGCGGGGGAGTAGGCCGAGGGCTTCACCACACAGCAGTTGCCCGCCGCGATGGCCCCAATGAGGGGA
Source organism: Lawsonibacter sp. (assembly GCA_022793355.1). Classification (GTDB taxonomy): domain Bacteria; phylum Bacillota; class Clostridia; order Oscillospirales; family Oscillospiraceae; genus Lawsonibacter. The sequence continues at coordinate 4,447 of JAAWCR010000202.1, forward strand.
TCCATGGTGAGCAGAAAGGGGTAGTTCCAAGGGGACATAATCAGGACAACCCCATAGGGCTGGGATACGGTGAGGCTTTTGGCGGGAAACTGGGCCAGAGGGGTAAGGTGGCGCCTGTCCCTGGCCCAGCCGTCCAGATGCCGCTCCACAAACCGCAGCTCGGACAAGGTCATGCCAATTTCGCACATATAGCTCTCGGTGGGGGACTTGTTCAGGTCGGACCGCAGGGCGTCGCAGATATCTCCCTCACGGCGCTGAATGGCCTCTCTCAGCCGCTGTAAGGCCGCTTTCCGGGTGGATAGGGGTAAGGTGGCACCGGTACTAAAATAGGCTCTCTGCGCCGTTACAAGGGCTTGAATGTCCATAAAGCGTCCCTCCTTTGGTTCAGCATACCATAAAATTATCAGTCCGTCAAAAATTTTCCTTGACAAAGTTCGCGTCGCTGATTATTATATTTTTTACAGTACTGTATTTTTATCATTAGCGAATGGAGGAACGAGACATGAAGCAACCAAAGTCCCTGACCAGGGAGCAGTACCTGAAACAATTCAGCCGGGCGGTGCGGTGGCGTCTGCCGCCCCGGGAGTCGGAGGATGCCATTGCCGACTACCGGGAGCTGATTTTTCAGGAGGAGCGGGACGAAAGCAAGCTGGTGGAGGAGCTGGGGGAGCCCGTTCAGGCGGCCCATCTCCTCACTGACGTAAAGAGCTACCGCCGGTGGCTGGCGGTGTTCGCGGTGCTGGCCTATGGGCTGTTCCTGCTGGCCAAGTGGGACTTTACGGGGCACAGTTCGATTTATCTAAGCAGTCATGACCAGTGGTGGTATCCCGTGTGGGTGATGGCGGTAGGAATGGCGCTGTCCCTGTACTGGTTCCGCCGGCACGGACAGAAAAACGGGCCGCTGTCCAGGCGGCTGGCGCCGGCGCTGGCGGCGGTGCTGGTGGTTGGGGTGGTCGTGATAGGCTGGGCCTGGCATGTAATGAGTCCGGAATGGTTGGAACGTGCCGCCATGGAGCCCTTCGGCGGACCGCTTGGGAGACAGGCGTGGATGCTGGGGGATATGCTGATGTACGGCGGGGTGTTCTGCGCTCTGGCTGCCCTGACCGGGCTGGTGCTGGCCAAGTGCTACGACCGCCGGTGGCTGGCCCTCTATATCCTGGGTGTCACCGTGGCGGCGATGATGGGGTTTATGACGTTCCAGCTGAAAAGCATGGATGTATCATCCGGTGCCACGGACATGCTCCGGTCCTATCTCTTTGCCCGCCTCATTCCAATCGGGGCGGCGGGGCTGGTTGGAACGGGGGTGGCCCTGTGCTGAAGAAGGACCTGCTGGAGCTGTGCCTGCTTCAGCTGCTGGACGGCGGGGACAAATACGGCTATGAGGTGCTTGTCCCCCTGCGGACCGCCTTTCCGGACACCCAGGAGAGCGCCATTTACGCCCTGCTCCGGGGTCTGGGCAAAGAGAAGCTCACCTCCTGGTATATGGCCCCCGGCGGCGGCGGGCCGGACCGGAAATACTACAAGCTCACTCCGGAAGGCCGAACCCGGCTGGAGGAGCTGAGCGGCCAGTGGCGGCGCATGCGGGACGCCATCGCCTCCTTTGGGGTGGAATAGCCGCTTTGCCGCGTTAATCAGGAAAATTATATTTACAACCGGCTGAAATCGTGGTATCATACAAAGTTGTGGGAGTTTTTCCCGCGAAAATGATATGAAAACAAGGAGTGTTCCTTTATGAGCCGTATGGTCGGTACAGTATCCCGGGGCATCCGCACCCCAATTATCCGCAGCGGGGACGATCTGGTGGAGATCGTGACCAATTCTCTGCTGGAGGCCGCCTCGGAGGACGGCTTTGCCATCCGGGACCGGGACGTGGTGGCCATGACCGAGGCCATTGTGGCCCGGGCCCAGGGCAACTACGCCACCGTGGACGACATCGCCGCCGATGTCCGAACCAAGCTGGGCGGCGGGACGGTGGGGGTTATCTTCCCCATCCTCAGCCGCAACCGCTTTGCTATCTGCCTGCGGGGCATCGCCAAGGGGTGTAAGAAGATTGTTCTCATGCTCAGTTATCCCTCTGACGAGGTGGGCAACCACCTGATCAGCCTGGACGCGGTGGACGAGAAGGGGGTGGACCCCTACAAGGATGTCCTCACCCTGGAGCGGTACCGGGATCTGTTCGGCTATGAGAAGCACCCCTTCACCGGCGTGGACTATGTGGCCTACTACCAGGAGTTGATTCAGGACTG
>JAAWCR010000203.1 GCA_022793355.1 Lawsonibacter sp.
ACCCTGATGAACGTGACCGTCAGCGAGCTGGACGAGCTGTCCCTGAAGCATGAGAAGATTTACCCCATCGCCTCCCGCTGCGGGGTGTTCGCCAAGAGCGACATCCAGCCCATCCTGAACCAGGGGGGCCGGAAGGAGGACGTGGCCGCCTCCATCTTCCAGGCGGTGGTGGACCAGACGGTGGCCGGACTGACCCAAGGCCGGGAGCTGAAGGGCAAGATTGTCTTTCTGGGCGGACCGCTCCACTTCCTCATGGGCCTGCGCCAGCGGTTCGTGGAGACCCTGAAGCTGGACGGCGACCACGCCGTGTTCCCGGAGGATGGCGACTGCTTCGCCGCCATGGGGGCGGCCCTGTGCGCCACCGACTATTCCCCCGCCCCTTTTGAAACGGTGCTGAAAAAGCTGGAGGACAGTGCCAACACCGCCACGGTGGTGGACACCATGCCGCCCCTGTTCACCAGCCGGGAGGAGTATGAAGCCTTTCTGGAACGGCACAACTGCGCTGCGGGCCTGTCCGTCCTGCCCATCCACGGGTACGACGGGGACGCCTACCTGGGGATTGACGCCGGCTCCACCACCACCAAAATGGTGCTCATCGCCCCGGACGGCAGTCTGCTGTATCAATACTACCACTCCAACCAGGGCAATCCGGTGGCCATCGTGCTGGAACAGCTGAAAGAGATCTATCGGCAGTGCGGGGACCGAATCGTGATAAAGGGCGCGGCAGTCACCGGCTATGGAGAGGACCTGATTAAAAACGCCTTCAGCTGCGACCTGGGGCTGGTAGAGACCATGGCCCACTACAAGGCCGCCGCCCATTTTGAGCCCGATGTGGACTTCATCATCGACATCGGCGGACAGGACATGAAGTGCTTCAAAATACGCAACAGGGCGGTGGACTCCATCATGCTCAATGAGGCCTGTTCCTCAGGTTGCGGCTCCTTTATCGAGACCTTCGCCAAGGCTCTGGGGTATGATATCGCCGGCTTTGCCGGGCTGGGCCTGTTTACCCAAAAGCCGGTAAATCTGGGCTCCCGGTGCACCGTGTTTATGAACTCCAGCGTGAAACAGGCCCAGAAGGACGGGGCCAGTGTGGAGGACATCTCCGCCGGGCTGTCCATCTCCATTGTGAAAAACGCCATCTACAAGGTGATTCGGGCCGCCTCCGCCGACGATCTGGGCCAGCATATCGTGGTCCAGGGCGGCACCTTCTACAACGACGCAGTCCTTCGGGCCTTTGAACAGGAGATTGGCCGGGAGGTCACCCGCCCCACCATCGCGGGCAGCATGGGGGCCTTCGGGGCGGCCCTGGCCGCTCGGGACCTCGGGCTGGAGAGGTCCGCCCTGCTGTCCCGCCAGGCCCTGGAGGCCTTCACCCACACCGCCAAGCCCGCCACCTGCGGGCTGTGCACCAACCACTGCTCCCTCACGGTGAACTCTTTTGACGGCGGGCGGCGGTTCGTATCGGGCAACCGGTGCTCCCGCCCTCTGGGGGAGGAGCCCAGCCGCCTGCCCGACCTGATGCGGTATAAATACGCCAAGCTCCGCGCCCTCCACGGAACCGGGCAGGGGAACGGTTCCCGGGGAACGATAGGCATCCCCTTTGGGCTGAACATGTACGAAAACCTGCCTTTCTGGTTCGAGCTGTTCACAAAGCTCAACTTTGAGGTAGTCCTCTCCCCGGAGTCCTCCCGGAAACTTTACCTCAAGGGGCAGCGCACCATCCCCTCGGATACGGTGTGTTACCCCGCCAAGCTCCTCCACGGCCATGTGGAGGCCCTGGTGAAGGCGGGGGTGGACGCCATCTTTTATCCCTGCATGCCCTACAACTTTGACGAGGGGGCGGGGGACAACAACTACAACTGCCCCGTGGTGGCCTACTACCCCGAGCTGCTGGCCGCTAACGTGCCTGAGCTGAAGCAGACCCGCTACCTCTACCCCTACTTCGGCCTCCACCGCCCCAAGGACATGGAGCGCAAAGCCGGAGAATGGTTTTTCAATGAATTCCAGATCCCCAAGCGGGAGACAGCGGCGGCGGTGCGGTCCGCCTACATCGCCTATGACGCCTACAAAAACGATCTGCGCAACACAGCCCGTACCTACATCGAGAAAGCCCGGGCTGAGGGCCGCCCCATCCTGGTGGTGGCCGGCCGGCCCTACCATATGGACCCGGAGATCAACCACGGCATCAACGACCTGATTACCTCCTACGGTTTTGTGCTGGTCACCGAGGACGCGGTGGCCTTCCTGGAGAACAAAGCCTCCCGCCGGGTCCTCAACCAGTGGACCTACCATGCCCGGATGTACAACGCCGCCCGGTATGTCTGCGCCCAGCCGGACATGGAGGTCATTCAGCTGGTGAGCTTCGGCTGCGGCATCGACGCCATCACCGGCGACGAGATGCGCTCCATCCTGGAGTCGGGAGGCAAGCTGTACACCCAGCTGAAAATTGACGATATCAACAACCTTGGGGCGGTAAAAATCCGCATCCGCTCCCTGATGGCGGCCATTGAGGCCAGAAAGGAGCTTTCACGCCATGGCAAAACTGGTCTATGACAATACCGGCCGCCTGCTGTTTACCAGGGAGATGAAGGAGGAGTACACCCTCCTCATGCCCCAGATGCTGCCCGTCCACTTCGGCATGATGA
>JAAWCR010000204.1 GCA_022793355.1 Lawsonibacter sp.
AGCGTCGGGCATGTCCGCTCCGCAGCCGTAGGGGTGCTCCGGGTCCTGGGCGTAGTCGAAATCGGTGTGCTTGCACTGGGGACAGCGGTAGTGGGCGGGCAGGGAGTTCACCTCGGTAATGCCCGACATAAAGGCCACCAGGGACGACCCCACCGACCCCCGGGAACCCACCAGATATCCATGCTCCAGGGAGTTCTGCACCAGCTTCTCGTCGCACATGTAGATCACGTCGTACTCGCACCGGATAATGTCCCCCAGCTCGGCCTCAATGCGGTCCACCACAATCTGAGGCGGATTTTCCCCATACAGCTCATGGGCCTTGCCCCACACCAGCCGCTTCAGCTCCCCGTCGGAGTCCTCCAGCTTGGGGGCGAAGAGGCCCTGGGGCAGGGGCTCGATGGGGTCGCACCAGCTGGCAATGAGGTTGGTGTTTTTTACCACCACCTCATGGGCCTTCTCCTTGCCCAGATAGGAAAATTCCTTCAGCATTTCGTCGGTGGTCTTGAAGTAGATGGGCAAGTCCTCGTCCGCGTCCTCAAAGCCCTTGGAGGCCAGGAGGATGTGCCGGTATATCTCGTCCTCCGGGTCCATAAAGTGGACATCGCCGGTGGCGCAAACCGGCTTGCCCAGCTCCTCCCCCAGACGCACAATAGCCCGGTTGAACTCCCGCAGGTCCTCCTCCGTCTTGGCCTTCTCCCCCTTGCGGACCATGAACATGTTGTTGCAGACGGGCTGAATCTCCAGATAATCATACCAGGAGGCGATCCGCTTCAGCTCCCCCCAGCTCCGGCCGTCCACCAGGGCCTGGAACAGCTCTCCCGCCTCGCAGGCCGAGCCGATGATAAGCCCCTCCCGGTTGGCGTTGATAAGGGACTTGGGCATGGTGGGACTGCGCTTGAAATGCTCCAGATGAGACAGGGAAATAAGCTTGTACAGGTTGCGCAGGCCGGTCTGGTTTTTGGCCAGCACGATAAGGTGCTTGGGCCTGCGCTTGATCTTTCCGCCCCCCTTCCCCCTGAGCTTGGTCATACAGGGATTGATTTCAGACAGGTTGCTCAGCCCCATGTCCTCCATCCGTTTGAAGAAGTGGGGCAGCATGTAAGCCACCGTGGCCGCGTCGTCGCTGGCCCGGTGGTGGTTGAAGGCGGGCAGATGCAGATGCTCCGCCACCATGTCCAGCTTGTACCGGCTCAGCTCCGGCAGCAGATTTTGGGCCAGAATCAGGCTGTCTATCGAGGGATGATCAAAGGGAATCCCATACTTCTCACATCCGGCGGCGATGAAGCCCATGTCGAAGTCGGCGTTGTGGGCGGCCAGGGGGCGGTCCCCCGCGAAGTCCAGAAAGGCCCGCAGGGCCTCCTCCTGGGAAGGGGCCCCCTCCAGCATCTCGTCGGTGATGCCGGTAAGGTGAATAATGTCAGGGGACAAAATCCGTCCGGGGGCGGCAAAGGTATTGAAGGTGTCGGTAATCTCCCCGTTTTTCAGCACCACCGCGCCAATTTCAATGATTACCTCATATTTTTTATTCAGGCCGGTGGTCTCAATGTCGAAGCAGACAATCTCCCCGCCGAAGGGGGCATTCACCGTCCCGTGGACAGCCACCCGGTCGTCCACGTCGTTGATAAAGTAGGCCTCCACGCCGTACAGAATCTTGATTTTCTTGGCCGAGTGCCAGGCGTCAGGGAAAGACTGGGCCACGCCGTGGTCGGTAATGGCCACGGCCGGGTGCCCCCAGGCCTCCGCCCGCTTGACCACGTTCCTGTCCGGGCCCAGCTTGGGGGCCACGCTGGTGAGGGCGTCCATGGAGGACATGGTGGTGTGGAGGTGGAGCTCCACCCGCTTTTCCGGGGCGGTGTCCTCCTTCAGCTTCTTCTCCGCCGTGGCGACGGCCACCGGCTCCAGCACCATGTCGCCGTAAAAGCGGTCCATGTTCAGCCGACCCTGGACCTTCAGGCGCATCCCCTTTTTGATGCCGTCTACCAGGGGCTTTCCCTCCTCGCCGGGGAAAAATTTGTTTACCCGGATGGAGCCGGTGTAGTCGGTCATGTCAAAGGCCACCACCCAGGCCCCCCGCTTTTTCAGCTCTCGGTTGTCGATGGCGAATACATCCCCCTCCACCACCACCATACCCATATCCAGCTCCAGCTCCCCGATGGGGGTGGGGGCCTTGGTAATGGTCCGGCCAAAGACAGTTTTGCCCTTAGGCTTTTTCTCTCCTTTGGCGGGGGAGGAGGGGGAAGCCGCGGGCCGGGCGGTTTTTTTCAGCACCGCCTTTCGGATGGCCTCGGTGCGGGCAAAGGGGTCGAGCTCATTCTCGGGCGGGACGGCCTCAGCCTGCCGCTTTTCGGGAGCGGCGCCCGTGTCGGACGGCGCGCCGTGCTCCACAGGGGGTTCCGGGGCGGGAACCGCCTCAATTTTGACGCTGTTCAGGCCGTAGGCCCGGCATACCGCCTCCTCCGCCTGGGCGACAAGGTTGGGCCCCGCCCCGGCGGCGCCCTCTACGATAATTTTGGCGCTGCGGCTGGCCTTGTCAATGGCGGCGGACACAATCAGCCACCCCTCCACCCCGTTGGACAGCTCAACCCCCTGGCGCAGGGCGGCAAACATCTGCAAAAATGGTATCTTCTGGGACATTTAGTCGGTCTCCTTCGTCCAAACGTGGTGGTCAGACAGTAAAATGACAATATCAGAGTGCTTTTCGCTCCAGTCCGGGCTCCAATCCCGGAAGTGCCAGTGGGACAGGCTGTCCAGCTTCGCTCCGGCAGCCTCCTCCCGGACGTTCTGCAAGAAGGCAATCAGCTCCTCCAGCTCCGCCCTAGAGCAGTCCAGGCTCACCTCACGCAGGGTTTCGGGCAGCTGTCCTTCTCTGTTCCATTCATGTCCATAGGCTAACATCGTTTCCCCACCTCCTTCGGGGCGGCCCCGACCGCCCTCTGTTTTCAGCGCTTCGCCGCCGCGAACGCAAAGGCCTCCCGGACCCAGGCCATCAGCTCATCGTCGATCTCCTCCGCCGCGCCAATCACCAGATGGTGGGTCCACCGGCCGGGGTAGGGCTCCGAGGTCTGGTCAACCCGGGGGGATCCCTCCCGCCGGTTCAGCCCCAGGGTGATGGTGATATAGGGGTCGGGCCGGGCTTTGGCCCTGCGCGCCGGGAGGAAGGACACCGCCCCGAACACACGGCGGTTTTTCAGGGTGATTTGAGATTTTTGGGGCTGGATGACCACCCCCTCCAGCTCGGCCAGCAGCCGCTTCTCAAAGGCCTCGTACAGGGGAAGGGCCTCCGGGTGCTCGTTGAAAAAGAACAATACGTTTTGGTCCATAGTTACCCCTCTCTCAGCTGCTTTTCCATCACATCCCAGACCAAAACACAGCCGCTGGCGGTCTCCTCGCTTTGGTGCTCCACAGTCCGGTAGCCCCGGCGTTCATAGAGCCGGACGGCGGGCAAAGAGGCGTCCAGCCGGACGGCGCTCCAAGCTTCCCCGACCGCCGCCTCCAGCCGGTCCAGGATCATACGACCATATCCCCGGCCCTGGTACTCCGGCCGGACAAATACCCGGGAAATGTAGTTGCCCTCCTGACTGCCTGTGCCAACCAGGCGCCCGCCGCTGTCCAGCAGGAGGTTCACCTGTCCCGCCTCTATGGAGGCGGCCACCCGCTCCGGACTGTGCCAGTCCAGAAAAAAGTCCACGCAACCCTGTGGGTAGTACCGGGGATAGACGGTGTAGATGGTGTCACATATCAGAGCCATGACGGCGGCAAGGTCCTGCCGCCCTGCTTTTCTGTATTTCATGCCCCGCTCCTTAAAAGCTCAGCTGGTCCAGCCCGCCCGGTTCACCGGGAGCCGGCAGGCCCAGGTGCTGGTAGGCCTTGGGGGTGACGCACCGGCCCCGGGGGGTGCGGGTGAGGAAGCCCAGCTGCATCAGGTAGGGCTCGTAGACGTCCTCCAAGGTAATTGCCTCCTCATTGATGGTGGCGGCCAGGGTGTCCAGACCCACCGGTCCCCCCCGGTAGTTTTCCATAATGCTCCGCAGCATCCGGTGGTCGATGGAGTCCAGGCCCAGGTAGTCAATCTCCAGGGCGGTGAGGGCCTCGTCGGCCACCTTTTTGGTAATAACGCCCCCGGCCCGCACCTGGGCGAAGTCCCGCACCCGCCGGAGCATCCGGTTGGCGATACGGGGAGTCCCCCGGGAACGGCGGGCAATCTCCATAGCGCCGTCCGGCTCGATGGGCACCTCCAGAATCCCGGCGGAGCGGGTGACAATCCAGGCCAGCTCCTCCGGAGAATACAGCTCCAGCCGCAGGGTGACCCCAAACCGGTCCCGCAGGGGGGCGGACAGCTGGCCTGCCCGGGTGGTGGCCCCAATGAGGGTGAATTTCGGCAGGTCCAGCCGGATGGAGTTGGCGGCGGGCCCCTTGCCGATAATGATATCGATGGCGTAGTCCTCCATGGCGGGATATAGAATTTCCTCCACTGCCCGGTTCAGGCGGTGAATCTCGTCCACAAAGAGGATGTCGTTCTCATTCAGATTGGTCAGCAGCGCGGCCAGGTCCCCCGCCTTCTCAATGGCGGGCCCGGAAGTAATGCGCACATTGACCCCCATTTCGTTGGCGATAATCCCGCTGAGGGTGGTCTTGCCCAGCCCCGGGGGGCCGTGGAGCAGCACATGGTCCAACGGCTCGCCGCGCATTTTCGCCGCCTGGATGAACACCTCCAGGTTTCCCTTTGCCTTCTCCTGGCCGATATACTCCTTCAGCGTCTTGGGGCGCAGGGAGTATTCCCCCTCGTCCTCCCGCGTCAGGGAGGTGGTCACCAGGGGATCCAGCGCCCCGGAGTCCAGTTCCGCGCCGGAAAAATCAATACTCAAAGTTTCACTTCCTTTTACGGACAAGTTTGCAGGGACGCACCGTGAAGCAGCCCTACCACCTCTGCGCCAATTCCCGCAGGGTATCCAGAAAGGCCTCTTCGCCAAAGGTGTTGAATTTGAAGAGCATCCCCTGGCTGCCGCCTGCGGTGATGCCGGACAGGTAGATCTTCTCCCCGTCCCCCACCAAAGTAAGGGTCATGGACAGCCGGTTGCCGCCGGTCATGCTGTACCGCTCGTAGACCCGGACGGTCACCCGCACGCCAAAGGTCTGGAAATAGCTCTCCTCCTCAAAGCTGGCCGACATGCTGCTGTTGAGGACGCCCTCGTGAAAGTAGCGCAGGGCCTGGTCGTAATCGCCCCGCAAGGCACATTCAAATTTCGCCATTTCATCCTCCTAAATCACGCTGTCCCGGGCGTAGTCGGTGATGTCTCCAATTTTCCCGATCAGCTCTTGGACAGTGATTTTCTGATCCAGAATCGCTTTCAGTTCGGCATCGGCGGCGCCGATGAGCTTGACAAAGTCCACTTTGCCGTTGGGGGTGTCAATGGTGCCCGCCTCATCCAGAGCAGTGACAAAACCAGTGAGCGCCGAGCGCTGGTTCACATCAATCCCGGTGGTCTGGCCCGTGTAGATGTACTCGTTAGGGTAAAACTGCTCCCCCTTTTCAAAGGTGAGCTTAGCCAGATCCTGCAAAATGCCGCCAATACAATGCAGCTCGTCCATCTCCGCCCCCAGCCCCGCCTTGCGCAGCTTGAGGGTAAACTCATAGCCATAGCCACTGTACTCCGGATCAGTTCCCTCCTTGTCATACAGGTCGGTGAGACCGTAAGTGACAAAGTGGAAAAAATCTCCGCCGTCATAAACACTGACGCCCTGCAACGGATATTGGCCGCCCAGCCGCCAGGGGATGGGGTTGGCAAAGTGTTTGGGGTTGTCCTGACCGGGGTACAGTTTCTCAAAGGCCTCCGTAATGGCGTTCCAGCCCAAAGGCTCCGGATCCTCATTCAGCGGCCTGTAATTCGTTTCATCCATACTTAATATTACCCCTTTACCATCTTTTTCAGGGCCTGTTTAATGACCTGCTCCAGGGGCAGGCTGTCCAGATCGATTCCCTTGAGGGCCAGATTGATCTCCCCCTGGGAATAGCCCAGCACAGCCAGGGCGGCGGTGGCCTCAGACAGCTTGTTCTCCGGAATGACGGTAACGCCGGCGCCTCCGTAGCTCTCCCCGGCGGCGCCGGTGGACTGGCCCTTGGACAGCTTGTCCTTCAATTCCAAAATCACCCGCTGGGCAATCTTTTTGCCGATTCCCTGGGCACAGGTGAGAGCTTTTTCGTCCCCGGTGATGATAGACAGCGCCAGATTCGCCGGAGTGCTGGCCGACAAAATGGACAGCGCCGCCTTGGGGCCCACTCCGGAGACTGAGATAAGCTGCTGAAACAGCCGCAGCTCCTCCGCCGTGGAGAAGCCATAGAGCTCCACTCCGTCCTCCCGGACGTTTAAATGGGTGAACAGTTTCCCCTGCTCTCCTTTTTTCAGGGCGGACAGGGTGTAGTTGGTAGTGCGGCAGGCGTAGCCCACCCCGCCGCAGTCAATCACGGCCAGGAAGGGCTCGATATGGGCCACGGCGCCGTTTACATAATAAAACATATGTATTACCTCGTGTCGTATTTTTCCGGGTCAAAGACCCGCTCGGTATTCAAAAGGCTGGTAGCCGAGCGGCTGTGGCAGATGGCGATGGCCAGGGCGTCGGCGGCATCGTCGGGCCGGGGAATCTCCCCCATGTTCAGCAGCCGCTGGGTCATAAGCATGATCTGCCGCTTGTCCGCCCCGCCGTAGCCCGTCACGGCCTGCTTCACTTGCATGGGGGTGTATTCGAAAATCGGCACCCCCAGCTTCTCCGCCGCCAGGAGGATCACCCCGCGGCCGTGGGCCACCGAGATGCCGGTGGTAATATTTTTGGAGAAAAACAGCTCCTCCACCGCCATCTCGTCGGGGTGAAAGGTGTGAATCAGCTCCTCCATATCCTCGGAGATTTGCAGCAACCGCCGGGACAGGGGGATACCTGGCGGGGTGGTGATTACCCCGTAGCGCAGGAGGACGTTTTTCTGCCGGTCCGCCCGGATGACCCCAAATCCAATGGTGGCTACCCCGGGGTCGATGCCTAAGATAATCATACGCGCCTCCATGCCCTGGGTATGGTTTTGTCCTCTTTTGAAAAAGAAAATCTTTGCTTTTCCCAAGCTCATACTATTACATGATAATTATAGCACAAGTCTGGTAGAATGGGAACGAAAATTTTTTCTGCCTTCCCGCGCGATTGAAGTAGTGGGTATGTACAACGGAGAGCGTGGTTTTAGCGGTGAAACCGTTGAATTTGGTAAACTCCCGGTAAAACACACCGCCGGCCATGGCCAGTATGGCATATAGCAAAGCTGAATTTATATAGCGTTTCATAAGCAGTTCCTCCCTTATTTGCATTCTTGTTTCA
>JAAWCR010000205.1 GCA_022793355.1 Lawsonibacter sp.
AACAGGGAGGAACGGGAGGTAAAGTAGGCGTGGGGCAGCCGGTGTCGCAGCCGCAGCCGGTGTTGCAGCCGCAGCCGGTATCACAGCCGCAGCCAGTGCCGCAGCCGGAGTCACAACCGCAGCCCGTATTGCAGCCGCAGCTGGTGCCGCAGCATGAGCTACCGCTCAGGTGAGCCACAACGCCGTCCCGGCTTTGCTGCTCCCAATCAGAAGCATAGTATCGTCTCATAACGCGCTCCTTTGATTCAAGTAATAGATGTGGCAGCGCCACATACCATACTATGAATGTTGCGGCCAACGGTGCGGAGGAGTTTGGGCCAGTTGTTCCGGTGCGGTGAGACGAACCAAGGATAAGGAGGCGCATTTATCTTGCATCATGTTGAGATTCCCACGCTGCTCTTTTGGGAGAACGGCAACCGTTGGTACGGCAGCCTGGGCAACGCCCGTTTTTTTATCAAGCCAGAGGCCCCCGAGGGGGAGGAGAAACGGCTGTCGGTTCAGCTCTGGAGGGGGCCGCTGTCCATGGGGCTGAGCGAAATAACGGCCTCAGCCGCCTTCCCTGTGACTGAGGAGGGCATCGCCCAGGCAACCGCCTGGCTGGAGGAGCGGGCGGCGGAGATGAACTAAAAAAGTTCCCATCCGATGAACGGATGGGAACTTTTTTATGCCAGCTCCGGCCCTTTGGAGATGGCCATTTTCAACAGTACCGGGGTAAGCAGAGCGGAAGAGATGACGGCCAGAACGATGGCGGGCAGAATGGCTGAGTCGATCATCCCGGCGCTGATGCCACGCTGGGCCACCATCAGGGCCACCTCGCTGCGGGCCACCATGCCGATGCCCACAACCAGGGACTGGTGGCGGCTGAGGCGGCAGGCCAGCCCGCCCAGGCCGCAGCCGAGAATCTTGGACAGTACGGCGGCCAGAACCAGCAGCAGGGCAAAAACGAGAATACTGGAGTTCATATCCCGCAGATTGGTTTTCATGCCCACGCTGGCAAAGAAGACCGGAGTGAACACCATATAGGAGGTAACGGTAAATTTTTTCGCCACAAATTTCCGGGCCTTGGTCACGTTGCAGAGGATAAGCCCGGCGAAGTAAGCCCCGGTGATGTCAGCCACACCGAACCACTCCTCGGCGCAGTAGGCCATAAGCAGGCAGAAGGCCAGGGACCACACCGCCACCCGGCGGCTGTGCCAGTGCTCCTCGGCGACGAAGGCGAAAATCCGGCGCACTACCAGGCCCACGCCCAGGACAAAGACGAAGAACAGCAGGATATGGAGGAACACCTGAACCGGGTCAGAGTCCCCGGAGCTGAAGGCGCTGAGGACGGAAAGCACCACAATCCCAATAATGTCGTCGATGAGGGCGGCGCTGAGCAGGGTGGTGCCCGTCTTGGTTTTCAGTTTGCCCATCTCATTCAGGGTCTCCACGGTGATGGATACGGAGGTGGCGGAAAACACCGACCCCATAAATGCGGATTTGAGCAGATTATAGGGGGTAAACACCCCTCCGCAGAAAAAGAGGAAATACAGCCCGCCGCACAGAAACAGTGGGACAAACACGCCCAGAACGGCGATGAGGCTGGCCTGAAGGCCGGTTTCCTTCAGTTCATTCATGTTGGTGTCGATGCCGGCGGTGAACATGAGCATAATTACGCCGATCTCCGCGGCCTTTACCAGAAAGTCGGTGCTCTCCAGCACGCCGAAGCCGCTGGGCCCCATAATGATGCCGGCCAGCAGGGCCCCCACCACCTGGGGCAGATGAACGTGCTCGGTAATCAGTCCAAACACCTTAGTGGACAGCAGGATAATTGCTAACAGCAGCAGATATGTATAGGATTCCATTTCTCTTCCCTCCAAAATAACCGCCCGGCTTTCCGGGCGTCCCTGTATTATACGCACCGGGATTTGGGAAGTCAATGGTCAAATTGACAGGAAACTCCCGGCTTTTCGTCTCTTTTTCGGAGGAAAGCCGGGAGCCTTTTATGGTGCCGTGTGGGGCATGCGCTCGGCCAGCGCGGCCTTATAGGTTTTCAAATCCGCCGCCCATATCGGGTCGGCCCAGTCTGTTTTCAGGTCGGGACGCGCCGACGCCAGCACATCGGCGAAGTACCGGCTGAATCGGGAGGCCCCCTGGGCGTCCAGGTGGTGCGCATCAAAGAACATGGTCTCGTTAAGGCCGATAGAGTCATAGTCCTCATTGAAATCGTGAAAGAATACGCCATATTTTCCGGCGGTGGCCTCCACCGTGTTCAGCATGGCTTTCTCCTCCAGCTCCAAGTTGGAGGGGCTTTTCACCAGCCACAGATCCACCCCCTTGTCCTGACACAGCATGATGATTTCCTCCAGCCAGCGCTGGTTTTTTGCCAGCAGAGGGGCGGATTGGGTGACCGTCTCAATAGCGGGCCGGGGCCGGTCCTCCTCCTGGGGGTCCAGCATGACAAAACCCTTGTAGGGGTCCCGGGCCTGGGAGCGGCGGAAGGTGAGGTCCTCCCGGCGCAGATCCTTCCAGCGGTCGTGGTACATCATGAAGTTAAAAAGCGCCGACGTCTTACCCTCCAGGTCGGGGGCGGAGTGCCAGGCCAGCTGTACCTTGTTCCAGGACAGAGGAATGTCGTCCATATAAGAGTAGGTTACCCCCCAGTCATCCCCCTGGGCGTAGTACTCCTTATCCCCGAAGGCCATGCGGCACTCCACCACAATCAGGGAGGGGGACTGGGTTTTCAGTGCCTCCTTAATATAGGCGCAGGTGGCCCAGAGGGGCTGTTGCTGGGTGGCAAAGACGTAACTCTTTACCCCGATCTCCTCCCATATTTCCAGGGGGCTGAACGCGGCGTAGGCGTGGCTGGGTCCGAAGAACATCACCTCAAACTGGTTTTCCGCCTCATTGTAGAAGCCGCCGACCTTATTGGTCATATCCCAGGCCCCGGACAGGGATTTGCGGGCCAGAATTCGCTGGATCGGGGTCAAAATCAGAAGCAGGAGGGTCAGAAAGGCCAGGGCGGAGCAGAAAAATCTTATGTTTCGTTTCATATTTCCGCCCCCTTAAAACTGGAAATAGGCAAAGGCTCGGGCGCTGTAGGAGGGGCCGTAGATACCAAAAATCAGCACAGTCAACACCGCGCACAGGTAAAAGGCCCACCGCACCGGCAGCGCCTGCCGGGTGATATAAGGCCGCAGGGGGCCGTACCGCTCCCGGAGCAGGTCCGCGATCCACAGCACCCCCAGGGCGGCCAGCGCTACCAGAAAATTGGGCCCGTCCAGTTCCAGGGACAGCAGCTGCCCCGGCAGAGCGGCCAGCTGAAAGTTCCTGGCCATGTGGGCCAGCATCCCCCGGGCCGCCGAGAAGGAGGGCGCCCGGAAGAACAGCCATGCGAAGTCCACCAGGCAGAAGGTGAACACGGTCCGTGCCAGGCGGCAGGGGAACCCTTCCCGGTTGATGTGGAGGACACGGCACGCTCCCTCCCGCAGGGGGGCCAGCAGCTCGCCGATGACCTGATAGGCTCCGTTCAGTCCGCCCCAGGCCACGAAGCTCCAGTTGGCCCCGTGCCAGAGCCCGCTGGCCAGAAAGGTAATCATGGTGTTGCAGTATTTCCGCAGCGTTCCCCTGCGGTTTCCTCCCAGGGGGATGTAGAGGTAATCTCGAAACCAGGTGGACAGAGAGATATGCCACCGCCGCCAGAACTCCGCCGCCGATTGGGACAGATAGGGCTGCCTGAAATTTTCCATCAGGGTAAAGCCCATCACCTGGGCCGCGCCGATGGCGATGTGGGAGTAACCGGCGAAGTCGCTGTAGATCTGAAAGGCAAAAAATACAGTGGCCAGTGCTATGGCAGCCCCGGGCAGTTCGGCGTAGTTGTCATAGACAGAATCAATCAGCATGGCCAGCCGGTCAGCGATGACAATCTTTTCAAACATCCCCCACAGCATAAGCAACAGACCCGCCCGCACCCGGTCGGGATCGAAAGTGTGCCGGTCGTGGAGCTGGCCCAGCAGATTTTTCGACCGCTCGATGGGTCCGGCCACTAGCTGGGGAAAGAAGGAGACAAAGAGGGCGTAGCGGAAGGGGTTTTTCTCCGGCCGGACCTCGCCCCGGTAGACGTCCGCCGTGTAGGACAGGGCCTGGAAGGTATAGAAGGAGATGCCCACAGGGAGTACCACGTCAAAGGCGGGGCGCTTGAAGGCGATGCCCGCCAGGGCCAGCCCGGCGGTGAGGTTGTCCAAAAAGAAGCCGAAGTATTTGAAGAAGAACAAAATCGCCAGGTTGGAGGCGAAGCTGAGAAAAACCCACAGCTTTTTCCGTCTCCAGTGAATAAGCAGGCCGCTGGCGTAGGTGATAAGGGTGGACAGGGCGATAAGCAGGGCGTATTTCGCATTCCAGCACATATAGAAGTAGTAGCTGGTTATCAGCAGCCAAACCCACCGCGCCCGGTGGGGCAGCAGGAAATAGATTGCCGTCACCAGGGGGAAGAACAGCAGAAAATCGACAGAATTGAACAGCATAGGCGCCTCCATCGGTGAGGTATCATCTCTGACTGACAGTATATCACAAACTTGTCCGGAAAAAAAGATGCGTTTTCTTGCCCGGCGGGGGAAAAGCTGATATACTATACCATTGAGATTTATAAACGCTGAGGGAGACTTCCGCCATGAAAAAACTGATGGTTCTCGACGGCAATTCCATTGTCAACCGGGCCTTCTACGGGGTCAGTCAGAATCTGACTACCCGGGAGGGCCAGCCTACCAACGCAATTTTCGGTTTTCTGAACATTTTGAACAAGCTGCTGGACGATACGGATCCTGACGCCCTGTGCGTCACTTTCGACCGCGCCGCCCCCACCTTCCGGCATCTGGCCTATACCGAGTACAAGGCCAACCGCAAGGGGATGCCCGAGGAGCTGGCCAGCCAGATGCCCCTTTTGAAGGACGTGCTGGGGGCTATGAACGTGCCTATGTACGAGCTGGACGGCTGGGAGGCCGACGACCTGCTGGGCACCATCGCCCGGCTGGACGAGGAGACCGGATGGGAGACGGTAATCGTCACCGGAGACAAGGACTCCTTGCAGCTGGTAACCCAGGCCACCACCGTCAAGCTGGTTTCCACCCGCATGGGGCGAACCACCACCCGGGACGTGACCCCCGAAGCCTTCCGGGAGGAGTACGGCTTTGCCCCCAAAAACATCATCGACCTGAAGGCCCTCATGGGGGACTCCTCCGACAACTACCCCGGCGTAAAAGGGGTGGGGGAAAAGACCGCTATGGCGCTGATCCAGCTCTACCACACCATCGCCCGCCTCTACGACCACATGCCGGATATCTGTTCCGCCCCCGATACCCCTGCCAAGCCCGGCCTGGTAAAAAAGCTGACCGAGGGGAAGGAGAGCGCCTTTCTGTCCTACGACCTGGCCACCATCCGCACCGACGCCCCCATCGACTTCCGCCCGGAGGACAATTTACGGCAAAAGCCAGACAACAACAGGCTGTATCAGCTCTTTTTGAACCTGGAATTTTCCAAGCTCATTGACAGATACGGTCTCACCGCCCCCCAGGGGGAGCAGGCGGTCCAATCGGATGCCCCCGCCGTGCTGGAGGGGGGCTGCTACCTGGAGACGGACATCACCCCGGAGCACGCCCAAAGCCTGCTGGAGCTGTGGCGGACCAAGGAGGCGGTCCACATTGTCGCGCTCCCCTCTCTGGACGCGGTCTGCGTAGAATGCCACCTGAACGACGACTCCTGGAACGCCAGCCTGCTGCGGGCGGACAAGCTGGAAAATTACA
>JAAWCR010000001.1 GCA_022793355.1 Lawsonibacter sp.
AACCAGGGCATTACCGCCTCCGTCCCGGTGATCGTCTACGGCCGGGGGCTGGGCGTGAGCGAGGAGAAACTGTTCCGGGCCCTGACGCTGTCCAACCTGATCACCATCCACCAAAAAACCCGCATTGGCCGGCTGTCCGCCTACTGCGGCGCGGTGAGCGCCGGGGCGGCGGCGGGGGCGGCTATCGCCTATCTGGACGGCGGCGGCTACGAGGAGATTATCCATACCGTCGTCAACGCCCTGGCGATTATCTCCGGCATGATCTGCGATGGGGCCAAGGCCTCCTGCGCCGGAAAAATCGCAGCCGCCATTGACGCCGGGGTGCTGGGCTACCGGATGTACCAGCGGGGCCAGCAATTTTACGGCGGCGACGGCATCCTCTCCCATGGGGTGGAAAAAACCCTGGACAATGTGGGTCGGCTGGGCAAAATCGGCATGCGCTCCACCGACAAGGAAATCTTGCAGATTATGCTGCAAACCTGATTCCATATGCAAAAACCGCCCCTTCCGGTTAATTAGGAAGCGAATGCCCGCTGAAAGGAAGTTGCTTTCCGGCGGGTGTTCCTTTATAAGAATCTTATCGGCAAATCGGTAATGCTTCAGAAAACGTTTGGAGGGCAAAATGCAGCAGGGATTTTATATTTATCGGAATAACATCTACTATGGAAGTTATCGTGCGGAACAAGCTTCCGGTTACCAGAACGTTTCACTCAGCAGACCGGAGTGCATTTTGACCGCCCACCCGGTTAACAAAGAAGATCGGGCAGTTCGTTTTTGGGAAAACCATCATTTACTGGAACCTGAATTTACAGATTTACAAGCAATGATATTTAAGATGCAATCGTTTATGAACCTCAGCTTAAACAAAGATATTGATTTTTCCCCAGCGGAAGAAAAACTGGAGGTTCCTTTTCCTGTAGAATTAAAGCTTGTTTACACAGCCATTTTCAATCATAAGGAATATTTTACAAACGTTGAACATTTCTTGCCGCTTGACGAGATCTATGCAGAACAGGGAATCATTGTTTTCTTTAAGAAAAAGCGGGTGCCTATTGCCGGTTACGATATAGAAAGCGGATGCCTTGCGCAATATTACAAAAAGGAATGGCATATAGAGAAGAACGGCTTTTGCTGCTACCAGTTTTGTGTGGGCAGAATGCTCACAATTGCGCTGGAGAATAAACCAGTTTTTAGAAAAGGAAGATGTAAAGGCACGTTCGTAACAACACTTGATATTGAGCGGGAATTAATAAAATTTTGTAATGAGCAATATCATCTTTTGTCAGAATTCAATGCGTATGGAATTGCTGTAATGTATTCGAATGAAGGCCTGATTGCATGGATACGAAGCAATGGATTTTATGCCGATATTCATGCGGGAGCCATTGATGAATCGCATTTAGAGGCGTTTGGAACGTATTTAGGTCAAATCACATGGCAATAAAGGAAATCACCTCCAGGTTGCTGCGTTCTCCCTCACACGCTGTTCCGGAACGTTCCATCGTGGGTTACACCGTACAAAAGGGGCAAGGCAAACCATTGCGGTTTGTCTTGCCCTTAACGTTTCATGAAGCCCCAGGAGAGGTTTTTTGTCAATGATTTGCCATTTCGTAAATTTTCAGGCAGTCCGCTTCCAGCAGCACCTTGGCTACGCCCTTTTTCCCGCCGCCGGCCACGATGCACATCTTTGCCATTGTCTCCATCTGCTCCTGCGTGGGGGAGATGCCCAGCTCAGAGAAACAGGTGGGCATATCGATGGAGCGGTAAAAGTCCTCCATAGCCTCGATGCCTTTCCTGGCGGTCTCCTCCGGAGCCCCGTCCGCCTTTACGCCCATCACATTGACGGCGAACTTTACAAACCGGTCCAGGCAGGCCTGGTACACATACCGGGCCCAGCTGCCCCACACGGCGGCAAGGCCCGCGCCGTGGGTCACGTCGAACATGCCGCCGATCTCGTGCTCTAGACCGTGAGACGCCCAGTCGCCGCCGTCGCTGCCACAGCCGGTAAGGCCGTTATGGGACAGGCTTCCGGCCCACATAATCTCCGCCCGAGCGTCGTAGTTCCCGGGGTCAGCGTGGAGAATTTGCGCGTTGCGCATTACCGTACGCATCAGCCCTTCAGCCAGGCAGTCGGTGAGCTCCATGGTGCCGTTAGGGGTAAAATACCGCTCCATGGTGTGCATCAGGATGTCGGTACAGCCGCTGGCCGTCTGGTAGGGGGGCAGGGTCAGGGTGAGCTCCGGATTCATCACAGCGAATCTGGCCCGGCAGATATCGTTGTTGTAGCCCCGCTTAACGCCCCCTTCGTCCTTGGTGATGACGCTGCTGTTGCTCATCTCGCTGCCTGCGGCGGCGATGGTGAGCACCGTTCCCACCGGCAGGCAGGCTTGCGCCTGACGCGTGTGGTCATAGAGTTCCCATACGTCAGCCTCCTCCGCCACACCGTAGGCGATGGCCTTGGCGGAATCAATCACGCTGCCGCCGCCTACTGCCAGGATGAAATCGACCTTCTCCTTTTTCGACAGCTCGATGCCCTGGTATACCAGGGACAGGCGGGGATTGGGCACCACGCCGCCCAGCTCCGCATAGGCCACGCCCTCCCGGTCCAGCGCGGCCTTCACCCGGTTCAGCAGTCCGGAGCGGACCACGCTACCGCCGCCATAGTGAATCAGGACCTTTTTGCAGCCCTGCTCCTTCACCAGCGCGCCGACCTGCTCCTCCGCGCCCTTGCCAAACACCACTTTGGTTGGGGTATAGTAAGTAAAATGAAACATGTTTTCTCCTCCAAGCGCATCTTTCAAGCGCATTTGATGGGAATATTATACCATTAAAATCTTTCCAGCACAAGGGCCGCCCCAGAGGGAGCGGCCCTTGCTGCCGTTATTTCAGGTTTTTGTACATTCTCAGAGCGATGGACAGGGCCTGCTCAATGGTAGCCGAGCCCTTGGGGCTGAAGTTGGTGCCGTCGCCGCTGACAATGCCTTTGCCGGACATAAAGGCCACGGCGCTCTTTGCCCAGTCGCCAATGGAGGCATCGTCCGCGAAGGAGGTGGCGTCCAAAGCAGGAACCTCCCCGCCCAGCTTGGTATAGACTCTGGAGAGCATAACTGCGGCCTGCTCGCGGGTTACCGGGCTGTCGGGGGCAAATTTCCCGTCGCCTATACCGCTGACAAACCCTGCCGCCGCCGCTCGGAGGACGTCGGGGTCATTGGTATCCGTAAAAGGGTTCTCCGCGGCGGGGGCGATTTTCTCACCGCTAGGGGCCATAGCCTCAAACAGTTTTATCATCGTGGTGGCAAACTGCGCCCGGGTGATATTGACGCGGTAGTCGCTCCCCAGCTTGTCCGACACCAGCCCGTCCGCAATGGCCTCATTCACCTGGTCCTTGGCCCAGCCGTCCACCTGAGCGCCATTGCCGGCCAAAATGGCGGGGGCCGTAGTCTGGAACTTATAGCTCTTGGTGGCGCCGTTGCTGAACGTGACGGCAACGGTGTGCTCGCCGGTGGTCAGGGCGGCGGTGTCCAGGTTGAAGGCATAGGGGTACTCGCTCACGGTGGCCATGACCTTACCGTCTACCGACCAGGTGGCGCTTAGCTTGTCGGAGGCCCAGCTGTAGGCGGCCAGGGACATAACGCCTTCCCACTTGCCGGTGTAGGCGGACAGCTTGGTGTAAAAGGATCCTGCCTCCCCAACGCTGTGTGCCAGGGTGGGGTTGGCGGACACAGCCTGCCGGTAGGCAGCGGTGACCGTGGGATTGGTGTAGAAAGTGTAGTCCACGCCGGTCCAGCTGTCGCCGTAATCAGAGCTTACAATGGCCTTGACCTCGGGGTAGACCATGGGCAGGAAGGAGTAGGCCCGGGCCATCCGGTCAGCTGCCCAGGAGGAATTATCCTGTCCCTTGAACTGGTTGCAGGATCCGCCTTCGGTGACGATGATGGGCCGGCGGTGCAGCCGGGACATGTTCACCACCTGCTGGATGTTCAGCAGCGCGTCGCCGTAAGCGCCCACGCCGTAGAAGCCGTCCCGTGCGGTGTCGCCGCTGTGGTGCCAGCGGTCATAGTACAGCGAGACGCCGATCCAGTCCACATAGCTGTCGCCGGGGTAATAGATATCCATGTCCACCTTGTGTCCGCTGCTGTAGTTGGGGGAAAAGACCAGCGCGGCGCGGGGAGCCCGGGCCCGGGCAATCTCGGCGATGTGCCGGTAGGCGGCGATGAAGTCCTCGGCCTTGGGCCGGTCGTCCCACACGTTCACCTCACCGCCGATCCGGACAAATACGGGGCAGCTGAGGGTATTCAGATAGGAAAAGCTTTCATTCAACTTGGCGTCGTAAGCTCCGGCGGTAATCTGGGGGCAGTCGGAGCCCTCGTTGTCGAAGTTGATGTAAACCAGAAAGGCCCGGTTCCCCTCTTGGAGGGCGGGACCGTAGATATAGGACCAGTACTCCAGGGTGTAGTCGTTGCTCAGCCCGTAGTAGTAGGACACAACCGACTCGCCGGCCGCAGCCATATGGTCCAGGTTGGTAATGCCATATCTTCCGTCGCTGCGGTTGCCGGCGGCGGCGGTACGTCCGTAGAGCACGCCGCTTTTGGGCTCATGCTTCATGTTGTACTGCGGGTAATCGGATCCAGGGGTCTTGGTAACCGCATAGATCTCCGTACGGGGATCCAGGTCCTTATAGGCGGTTCCGCTGGTGGTGGTGCTCATGTCGGCCAGAGCGGGAACCGTCAGGCTCAGACACATAGCCAGAGTCAGGACAAGGGATACAGCTTTCTTCACATTTCATTTCTCCTTTCGTCTGCCGGACCACGGCAGAGCATTCTGACTTCCATTATAGCAAGAATTGGAGAAAAAACAATATTCCCGCTGCATAGGGTAAAGCCCGGTCCGTTTGGGGATATATGGCGCAGGCGAGAGATTTTCCATCCGGAAAAACAAAATTTTTAAGAAAGGGTCTCCCCCTCAGCCAGCCGCTCCAAGTCCTCCCTGGTCACCGGCTTGTAGGGCAGCCAGACGTAGTGCCCGTTCTCCAGCTCCACCGCCTGGGCCGGGTCCTCCCCGGAGTACAGGGCCAGCGCCAGGTCCAGAATGGCCCGGGCCTGTCCCCGGCTGTCGTTGAACACGGTGCCGTAGAGCTGTCCGGCCCTCACCGCCTCCAGGGCGGGGGCGGTGGCATCAATACCCACGATAAGGGGCCAGTCCTCCAGGGGCCGGCCGGTCTCGCTCAGCGCGTCAATGGCCCCCAGAGCCATGTCGTCGTTGTTGGACAAAATCACCTCAATCCGGGTCCCGAACTCCTCCAGCCAATGAGCAATCCGGGCGGAGGCCTGGGCCCGGTTCCAGTTGGCGGTGTCCCGGGCCAGCCGCTCCACCTCAATCCCCCCGTCGGTGATGGTCTGAAGGGTGTACTCGGTGCGCAGAAGGGAATCCTGATGCCCCGGCTCCCCCTCCAGCATAACGTATTGGATTACCCCGTCGCCGCTGCGGTCCCAGCGTTCCTGACCCGAGGTCCAGGCGTCCACCACCAGCCGGCCCTCCAGCGTGCCGCTCTCCTGGGCGCTGGCCCCCACATAGAAGGATTTCTCCCAGCGCTGAATGTCCTCGTCCACCGGCTGGCGGTTAAAGAAAATCACCGGCACCCCCTCCGCCTCCGCCTTGTCCACAATCACCGCCGCCCCCGTCCGGTC
>JAAWCR010000206.1 GCA_022793355.1 Lawsonibacter sp.
CCCTGAAGGACTGGCGCGGCGGCCGCGCCGCCACCGGCAATATTATCCCCTCCTCCACCGGCGCCGCCAAGGCCGTGGGCAAGGTTATCCCCTCCCTCAACGGCAAGCTGACCGGTATGTCCATGCGCGTGCCCACCCTGGACGTGTCCGTGGTTGACCTGACCGTCAATCTGGCCAAGCCCGCCAAGTACGAGGAGATCTGCGCCGCTATGAAGGCCGCCTCTGAGGGCGAGCTGAAGGGCATCCTGGGCTACACCGACGAGGCCGTCGTGTCCTCCGACTTCCTGGGCGACACCCGCACCTCCATCTTCGACGCCGACGCCGGCATCGCCCTGACCGACACCTTCGTGAAGGTCGTGTCCTGGTATGACAACGAGATTGGCTACTCCAACAAGGTTCTGGAGCTCATTGAGCATATGTACTCCGTGGACCACAAATAATTTGACCCTCTCAGGAGCGCCGCGGCTGCGGCGCTCTTTTTTTGACATTTCCTGCGCCTATTATAGCTCAATTTGTGGATATAATATGTCAAAATATGTAGAATAAATAAAAAATATCCATGTATTGAGCAAATATGAGACGGTTATCCTCAAATTTAGGAAAATGGTGCTGAGGTGACCGCTGTGGACACAATGATAGGAGAACGGATCCACAACATAATTGAGGATCGGCGCATCACGCAGACAGCGTTAGCGGAGAAAATCGGCATCAAATTGTCAACACTGAATAATTACATGACAGGCCGCTCTAAATTCCCGCCGGAAGTGCTCAGGCAAGTTTCAGAAGTGCTGGATATTAGCAGCGATTATTTGCTGGGCTTGACTGATACGTCAGAACGGCCAATCAGACTGTCTAAAACGGAAAAGTTAATGATTAAAACCTTACGCGGCCTGTACCGCGACCAGCAGGAAGCGGTTCATAACCAGATTCAGTTTTTCCAGAAGCAGAACCGGAGAGAGTAGGATTTCCGTCCCGTCCGCAGGAAAGGTTCTTGTTTGCGAGGGGCTTTTCCTGTAGGGAGGACAACAAAATATTGATGAAAATTTATCGGGGCAAAGGGCTGAAAACCGTCAAAAAGCCGCTAGGCAGATGGGAAGGAGACGGCTATAATAGGTCGGAGATTTTCCAGAAGGAAGGGACCTCTATGACCAAAGACCTGACCGTCGGCAATCCCGCGCGGCTGATTCTCGACTTTGCCCTGCCCACGCTGTTCGGGATGCTGTTTCAACAGCTCTACAACATGGTAGACGCCATGATCGTAGGCAAGCTGCTGGGGGCCTCCGCCCTGGCGGCGGTGGGCTCCACCGGCTCCATCAACTTCTTCGTGATCGGCTTCTGCATGGGGATGTGCAACGGCTTCGCCATCCCGGTGGCCCAGCGGATGGGGGCAAACGAACCGGCCAGGATGCGCCGCTATGTGGCGAACGCAGCCTGGCTGTCCATCCTGTTTGCCGCGGCGCTCACGGTGGTCACCGGCCTGCTGTGCCGGCAGATTCTCACCATAATGCGCACCCCGGCCGACATCTTTGACAACGCCTTCCTCTATATTTTCGTTATCTTCATGGGTATCCCCGCCACCTTTTTGTACAATCTGCTGGCGGGCGTCATCCGTTCTTTGGGGGACAGCAAAACGCCGGTTTACTTCCTGGCCCTGTCCTCCTGCCTGAATATCGCCCTGGACTTTATCCTCATCCTGTGGTTCAACGCCGGGGTGGCAGGGGCAGCCATTGCAACGGTGGCCGCGCAGGGGGTGTCCGGCCTGGCCTGCCTGTGCTACATGGTGAAGCGATACCCCATCCTGCGCATGACAAGTGAAGAGCGAAAGCTGGACCTGCGCTGCTGCGGAGTGCTGTGCGCCATGGGCATACCCATGGGCCTGCAATACTCTATCACCGCCATCGGCTCCATCATCCTCCAGTCCTCGGTGAACGCCCTGGGCAGCCTCTACGTGGCCGCCGTAGCGGCGGGGGTCAAGGTGTTCCAGCTGCTGGCCTCTCCCTTCGACGCCATGGGGGCCACCATGGCCACCTACTGCGGCCAGAACGTGGGGGCCTGCAAGCTGGACCGGCTGGGCAGGGGCATCCGCTCCTGCTCCCTGCTGGGACTGGGCTACTCGGTGGCGGCTCTGTGCGTCATGCTCCGCTTTGCACCCCAGTGCGCCCTGCTCTTCCTGGACCCCCAGGAGCTGGATGCCGCCCTCCTCATGGACCTGACCACCCGGTATATTGTCATTCAGTCCATCTTTTTCTTCCCCCTGTCCCTGGTGAATATCGTCCGCTTTTCCATCCAGGGCATGGGCTTTAGCCCCTTCGCCATTCTGGCCGGGGTACTGGAGATGGCCGCGCGGACGGTCGTAGGTCTGGTGCTGGTGCCCATGTTTGGCTACACCGCCGCCTGTTTCGCCTCCCCCGCCGCCTGGGTGTGCGCCGACCTGTTTCTGGTCCCTGCCAGCGCGGCCTGTATTGCCAAACTGCGGCGGCTTTACCCCAACCAGCCGGAGCCCCCGGCGGCCGCTCCGGTCCCGCTCCAGGCGGGGGCACGCCGCTAATTTGCCCAACGCCGGCTCCCTCAAAAGAGGGAGCCGTTCTTTTCAAAAAGACCTTGACAAGGCCTTTCCCCTGTGATAAACAGAGAGTAGAGCATATATGCTTTTCTGGAATGAAGCGGAAGGGGGCCCCTATGGAGGAATGCCACGTTGAACCAAACGGACCGGAGCGGCGCGAATCTGCCGTCCGGACCTATACAGGTCCTATGGGAAGGGCCGTCACCCTTCTGCTGTGCGTTTGGACGGCCTTTCAGCTTTACTGCTCCGTCGTTCCCGTCAGCGCCGTTACCCTGCGGGCGATTCACTGCATCTTTCTGCTGTCCTTCACCTTTCTGCTCTACCCCGCCCGCAAGAGGGAAAAGCGGGTGCGCAGGCTGCCCCCGGCGGGGGACCTGGCGCTGATTCTGCTGACCGCCGCCGTATTCGGCTATCTGATTTTGAACTACACCCGCGTCGCCCGGACGGGTGGGCGGGTCACCCGGTTGGAGCTGGTCATTGCCGCTGCCGCCCTGGTTCTGGCCTTTGAGGCCGCCCGACGGGCCTCGGGCAATCTGGCGGTGTTGGCCGCCCTTTTCCTGGCGTATAACTGGTTCGGCCAGTTCCTCCCCGGCCGCCTGGGCCACAACGGCTTTACCCTCAAGCGGGTGCTGTCCAGCCAGTTCTGGGGGACCCAGGGTCTGCTGGGCACCGGGGCCGACGTGTCCGCCACCTATCTCTTTCTCTTTGTGGTTCTGGGGTCTTTTCTCAAATACAGCGGTTTTTCTCAATTTATCAATGACTTCTCCCTTGCCCTGGTGGGCCGGACCCCCGGCGGGCCCGCCAAGGTGGCGGTGCTGGCCTCCGCCCTCATGGGGATGATGAACGGCTCGGCCATTGCCAACGTGGCCGCCACCGGCACGATTACCATCCCCCTGATGAAGCGGGCGGGGTACAAAAAGGAGTTCGCCGGGGCGGTGGAGGCCGCCGCTTCCACCGGCGGGCAGTTCTGCCCCCCCATTATGGGGGCGGTGGGCTTTGTTATGGCGGAATTTCTCAACCTGAGCTACACACAGGTGATGCTGGCCGCCATTGTCCCCGCCGGCCTCTACTACCTGGGCCTGCTCCTCGCCGTCCACCTTGAGGCGAAGCGGCTGGGCCTGTCCGGGCTGTCCAAGGAACACATCCCTGATGCCTTGGAGGTGCTTCGGGAACGGGGCCATCTGATCATCCCCCTGGCAGTGCTCATCGGACTGATGCTTCTGGGCTACACCCCCCTGTACGCTGCGGTGGCCGCCATCGCCGCCACCGTCGCGGCCAGCTGGCTGCGCAGGGACACCCGCATGACCTGGGACAAGCTTATGGCCGCCTGCGCGGAGGGGGCCCGGAGTGCGGTGCAGGTGGGGGTCTGCTGTATCATCATCGGCGTCATCATTGGCACGGTGACCCTCACCGGCCTTGGGCTGAATCTAGGCTATCTGATTCTGTCCGCGGTGGAGCACACCAACCTCTACGTCACCGGCCTGCTGGTGATGGTTCTGTCCACCGTTCTGGGCATGGGGGTCCCCGGGGTGGCGGCCTACGTCATTGTTCAGGCGGTGGCCGTGCCGGTACTCATGGAAGGAAATGTGCTCCCCATTGCCGCCCACATGTTCTGTCTGATTTACGCCTGCCTGTCCAACATCACGCCCCCCGTAGCCATGAGCAGCTACGTGGCCGCCGGAATCGCCGGGGCCGGCCAACTCAAAACCGGCCTGCTCTCGGTTCGGCTGGGGCTGGTGGGCTTTTTGATTCCCTTCTTCTTTCTGGGCCACCCCATTCTGCTCATCGGAGCCGACCCCTCCGCCGCCCTGGCGGGCAGCCTATGGGCCTTCTTCACCGCCACCGTGGGCACGGCAGCCCTGGTGGGAGGGCTGGAGGGTTGGCTCCTCCAAAGGGCCGGCTGGCCGGAGCGGGCCATTCTACTCGCCGTCGCCCCCCTGATGATCAGCCCGGGGGCCGCCACCGACGCAATCGGCTTTGCCGCCCTGGGGGCCGTAATCGCCTGGCAGCGATTCCGTCCCGCTTCAACCTGACTGACTGCAAAGGAGCTTTCCTGCGATGAAAAAGACGCTTTCTCTGGTCCTGGCCGCCGCGTTGGCGGCCCTCCTCACCGGCTGCGGCGGAAACGATGGCGGGTGGGTTTCTGCCTCGGGCAGCGCGCCCGCTGCCCAGCACGAGCCGGTAATCATCAACTTTCCCACCGCCGGCTCCGGCGGTGCGCTGTACGCCGTGGGCGCGGCGGTTAGCAATCTGTGGGACACGGAGATTCCCTATGTCAGCGCCTCCAGCCAGGCCTCCAATGGTGGGATTGACAACCTTGCCCTGGTCTCCGAGGGGGAGGCCCAGGTGTCCGTGGCGATTTCCAGCAACTGCTGGCAGTGCCTCAACGGCGCCGGCGGCTTTGAGGGCTACGCCTACGAAGACCTGAAGGTCATTGCGGGGCTGTACCTCAATCCCAACCAGGTGGTAGTCTCGGAAAAGTCCGGTGTCACCGAACTGGCCGGGCTCAAGGGGAAACGCTTCGCCGTGGCCGCCGCCGGATCCAGCGTGGAGGGGGAATGCGAAATCCACTTCACCGCCGCCGGGCTGCGCTACCCCGACGACCTCCGCTGCGAATACATCTCCTTTCACGACGCCGCAGGACTGCTCCAAAACGGCTCCATTGACGGGGCCTGGATCATGTCCGGCGCCCCCGCCGCCGCCGTTACCCAGGCCTGCGCCTCCGGGTGCCGGCTGCTGAACCTCAGCGGCGAGGTTATTTCTGACCTTCAGGACCAGTATCCCTGGTATGTCCCCTTCACCATCCCCGCCGGCACATACCCGAATCAGGAGGAGGACGTGGAGACCTCTGCCATTAAAATGGTTATGTTCTGCCGGGGCAGCTTGGATACAGAGACAGTCTATGACCTGACCCGGGTTTTTTGGGAGAATATCGACACGCTGGGCCAGTCCCAGCCCAATTTGCAGGGCCTCACCCCCCAGGAGGCCGTGAAGGATATCGCCGGTCTGCCTCTCCACCCCGGCGCGGAACGGTACTATCAGGAAATCGGCGTGCTGTAACAGCGCGGTCGAAAGCGCGGCACAAAGGCCCTCCTACTGAAAGGGGGCTCTTGTGCGAAACCCCGCCCAGTCAGCAAAGACCGGGCGGGGCTGTGTGTTATTATGCGTTTTTCGCCATTCTCCGGCAGGCCAGGGAGGTGGCCAGGAAGTAACCCCCGTAGACAATCAGCAGAACTCCGGCGGTGACAGCGGAGCTGGCTGCGCTATCCACCCGCCCGGCGGTGGCAATAATCTCGTTGGCGGCTTTCATCCCCACTACGGAGTGGACCAGGGCCAAAACCAGGGGCAGGAGAAAGGCCAGGGCCACCTGCTGGGTGGCGGAGCGGGCCACCTGTTTCTCCTCGGCCCCCAGGCGGCGCAGGACGGCGTACCGCCGGGTGTTGTCCGCCCCCTGGCTCAGCTGCTGAAGAGCAAGCACTGCGGCTGCGGCCAGCAGGAAGGTGAAGCCCAGATACAGCCCCAGGAAAAGGGCCAGGATTTTGTTGCCCATCATGTCCATATAGGCCTCCAGGCGGCTGTCGGCAAAGACAGAGCGGGTGGTATCCATGGGGGCGATGAGCTGGAAAATGGCCCGCTCGGTCTCCTCGGCGTTTCCGGCATAATTGGCGGACCAGCACTGGTTTTGAATCTCCAGCTGCTCCACCACCGGGTCCTCTACAATCAGCCAGCGCCAGTGGGACGCGCCGTTGACGGGGCTATCCTCCACGATCCGGTAGGCGCCGGGGGAGAGGGAGATGGGCGGGCGGCCCAGAAGGGCGAGCTGCTCATTGTATTGGGACAGGGCCAGCACCGCCTGAACTGGCGGCTCCTCTCCCGCTTCAAATCCGGTGGCCGAGGGGTCGTTGCGGTACAGGAGGATGGAAGCCTGGCCGCTGAGGCGGCTGTCCATGTCCACCCCGCCCTCTCGGAGCAGGGCGGGAAAGTCCAGCGGCCCCTCCCCGTCGGCCACGTCATAGTAGTCCCACAGGGTAAGGTCCAGCGGGGCCTCCCCGTCGGTGAGGGAGTTCAGGGTGGAATTGAGGCCCAGGCAGCTGGCGGTGATGCCGATGGCCAGCAGCAGGAGGATGCACACCACTGTCTGAGCCAGGTAGGTGGTGTGGACCTTGCTGAGCCATTGCCGCAGGGTAAAGACATTCAGGTTTTTGAAGTACAGCCCGGGCCGGTTCTGTACAAACTTCATCACAAAGCCAGACAGGGACCGGAAAATTAACAGGGTGCCCAGGGTTCCAAGGCCCAGCATGGGGAAGCAGAGGAAGGGAACCGCCACCGCCAACGCCATGCCAAAGAACAAGAGAATAGCGTAAGCGCAGGCCAGGCAGATCACCCCGATCACCAGCTGGATCACCGCCGCCATGAGGGGCCGGGGCTTGAGGACCTCATTTTTTCGCTCCCCGTGGATCAGGTCGATGAGCTTGGAGCGGGATACCTGTACTCCGCTGAGGGCCATAACCAGCAGGAAGATGATGCCGAAGTAGAGAACCGTTTTACCTGCCGCCTTGGGGGAGAAGTTCAGGGCCAGCAGGGCGGATACATCCATCTCGAACAGGGACAGGGTGAGGGCGGACATGCCGAAGCTGGCCAGTGCGCCCAGAACCAGCCCGGCAACCAGGGAGACGAGGCCGATCAGTCCGGTCTCCAGGAAGAGCAGCCGGGACACCTGCCCCTGGCTCAGGCCCAGCAGCAGATAGGTGCCCAGCTCCCGCTTGCGCCGCCGCAGGAGAAAGCGGTTGGCGTAGAGAATCAGGCAGGCCAGCACCACCGCCACAAAGACGGACAAGATATCAATGATGGTCATAATCGCGTCTACCATGGGGTTCTTGCTCTGGGCCAAATAGACAATGGCCCCCTGGCCCTCTATGGAATTGAAGGTGTAGAACAGGCACACGCCGAAGGTGAGGGTGAGGAGGTAGACGCCGTAGTCCCGGAAGGACCGGCGCACGTTGCGCAGAGCCAGCTTAGAGAACATCGGCCATTCCTCCCCCCATCCGGGTGACGACCTGGATAATCTTTTGGAAAAAGACCTTCCGGCTGTCGTTCTCCCGGTGAAGCTCCAGGAAGAGCTGCCCGTCCTGAAGGAATACCACCCGGCGGCAGCAGCTGGCGGTAAAGGCGTCGTGGGTGACCATGAGAATGGTGGTGCCCAGCTCCTGGTTCAGGGCGTCCAGCCGGCTCAGCAGCATGGAGGAAGCCCTGGAGTCCAGCGCCCCGGTGGGCTCGTCGGCCAGCACCAGGGCTGGGTGGGTCACCATGGCCCGGGCGGCGGCACACCGTTGCTGCTGGCCCCCGGACATCTGGTAGGGGTACTTGTTCAGGCAGTCGGCAATACCCAGAAAGTCCGCCATCTCCCGCACCTGTCGGTCAATCTTCTGGGCGGGGGCCCGGATGATGGACAGGGACAGGGCGATATTCTCATAGGCAGTGAGGGTGTCCAGCAGGTTGCAGTCCTGGAAGATAAAGCCCAGCCGCTCCCGGCGGAACTTGGCCAGCTCCTTGCCTTTCAAGCGGGTCAGCTCCTTGCCGTCGATGACGATGGAGCCGGCGGAGGGCCGGTCGATGGTGGATACGCAATTCAGCAGGGTGGTCTTGCCCGACCCGGAGGGACCCATTACCCCCACAAACTCCCCCGCCTCCAGCGACAGGGACACGCCGTCCAGGGCGTGGGTGACCGCCCCGCCCTTGCCATAGACCTTTTTCAGATCGCGGACCGTTAAAATCTCAGACATTAGAGATGCTCCTTTCTTTTAACTGTACTAGAGCATATCATACAGTTGTGGAAAATGCTCTAAAGGAAACATGAGGATTTTATTAAGGAATGATTAAGATTTTCGGGGCATCCCGCTTTGTGAGAGCGGAATATGCCCTCTGGCGGGCCCTGTATGTCCTCCCCCTTGATTTTTGGTGCAAAGTATGCGATACTGATTGATAAAGAAAAGGGGGAGCGTCATGCTGGAGATTCGGGGGCTGTGCAAGAGCTACGGCGGGCGGCAGGTGCTTTCACC